>CAJQMI010000028.1 GCA_905479395.1 uncultured Flavobacteriales bacterium | reverse complement strand
TATTGGTCGACGCTGGTTGATTTCCCGCAAAGTGGGGTGTTTACCCTCGGCTTTGAGCCAGTGATGGCGCTGGATGAATCACTCGCTGAGGCGAGATGGGTGTTGTATCCAAACCCGGCGGAGGATTTACTGAGCATTGAGGTCCGCTACATCAATCCTTTGGGCACAGCTTGCAGGGCTCTGGACTGCGCAGGGCGTGTGGTCCATCAATGGAAATGGGGCGCTGCTCAAAAACAGAACTTGGACGTCTCGGCTTGGTCCAACGGTTTGTACGTTTTGGAATTTTCCAAAGAGGGGCAGCGCCACGCAGTGCCATTCATGAAGCAATGATTCGACTTAGAAGTTCGGGCGAAGCAATGACTTGGAATAGAAGTCATCTATGACTTTTACCACTTCTTCGGCCGTGTCCACGACGTGAAAAAGATCAGGGTCACCTGGGCTGATGGTTGCGTACTGATCTGCCAAGGTGGTCCTCATCCAATCAACCAATCCGGACCAAAATTTGGAATCAAATAAGATGATAGGGACGGGCTCAACTTTAGAAGTCTGCACCAAAGTCAAGGCTTCAAATAATTCGTCAAGTGTTCCGAATCCACCTGGCATGACGACAAACCCTTGGGAATATTTCACAAACATGACTTTTCGGACAAAAAAGTAGTCAAAATCAATGCTTTTGTCAAGGTCGATGTAAGGATTGTTATGCTGTTCGAATGGCAATTCAATGTTCAATCCGACCGATGTTCCTCCCACGTCATGAGCTCCGCGGTTTCCTGCCTCCATGACACCAGGGCCTCCTCCGGTAATTACTCCATAGCCACGCTCGCTTAGTTGCCGAGCGACTTCTCTTGATTGGTTGTAAACGACAGAGTCTTCAGCCATTCTGGCAGACCCATAAATGCTGATGCAAGGTCCTATCCGTTGCAGGGTTTCAAAACCTTGGACAAACTCGCCCATAATTTTGAATATTGTCCAACTGTCATTGGTCTTGATTTCATTCCAGTCGCGTTGCTTCAAACCTTTTTTCATCGTTCCTTCTTCATCTGATTATGGATGCAAAATAGGTCTTAAAAAAGGAGCAGTTGCACTCAGTTCACTTTTTGACACTTGTTCTGGTGTGCCGGCTGCGACAATTTCACCGCCGCGACCTCCGCCTTCGGGGCCCAGGTCGATGAGGTGGTCGGCCACTTTGATGACATCCATATTGTGTTCAATAACCAATACTGTGTTGCCTTGGTCGACGAGCCTTTGCAGGACGTTGATGAGCATTTGGATGTCCTGGAAATGCAGTCCTGTGGTAGGCTCATCCAAGAGATAAAGTGTGTTTCCGGTGCTCACCCGGGCCAGCTCTGTTGCCAATTTCACACGTTGGGCTTCACCACCGGATAAGGTCGTTGATTGTTGGCCAAGTGTGATATACCCGAGTCCAACATCCTGAAGCGTTTTGGTGATGCGTTTGAGTTTTGGAATGGCTTCAAAGAATGTTACAGCCTCATTCACCGTCATCTCAAGCACATCTGAAATGGATTTCCCACGAAACCTAACTTCAAGCGTTTCTCGGTTGTACCGTTTGCCATCGCACGTTTCACACCTGACATGAACGTCGGGCAAGAAATTCATCTCGATGGTTCGCACTCCTGCACCTTTGCAATCCTCACACCTGCCGCCTGATACATTGAAACTAAACCGGCCTGGTTTGTAGCCGCGTATGGCGGCTTCTGGTAGTTTGGTGAAAAGCGCTCTGATCTCGTTGAACATCCCCGTGTAGGTGGCTGGGTTTGAACGCGGAGTTCTTCCAATCGGGCTTTGATTGATTCCAATGATTTTGTCGAGGTGTTGCAGTCCCGCAATTTTTCCATAGGGAAGGGGAACCTTGGTTTCCTCGTAGTAGTGGTTGTGGAGAGCTGGATACAGCGTCTGATTGATCAAACTACTTTTTCCGCTGCCGCTGATTCCGCTGACGCAGGTGAAGGTTCCGAGTGGGATTTTTACCGTAACATTTTTGAGGTTGTGCCCTTTTGCTCCGGTCAAGCGGATGCTTTTTCGATTGCCTTTTCTGCGCTTCTTGGGAATTTCAATTTTGCGTTCACCATTCAGATATTGTGCTGTATTGCTGCTGGATGACAGGTGTTTCCCTGGCGCTCCTTCTGACACGATGTTGCCTCCATGCACACCGGCACCGGGTCCAATATCAATGAGGTGATCAGCCTGGAGCATCATCTCTTCATCGTGCTCGATGACAATGATGGAGTTGCCTGCATCTCGGAGTGCCTTGAGGCTTTTGATCAACCGATCATTGTCCCGTTGGTGCAAGCCAATGGAGGGTTCGTCCAGTATGTACAAGACTTCGGTCAATTTGCTGCCAATCTGAGTGGCCAGTCGAATTCGTTGCGCTTCTCCTCCAGAGAGCGTTCTCGAAGATCTATCTAGCGCGAGATAATCGAGTCCAACATCCACCAAGAATCCCAGTCGAGCCTTGATTTCTTTCAGGGGCTCTTTCAGAATGATCAGCTGCTTTTGATTCAACCGGGTTTCAATTCCTTCGAACCAAGAAACCAGTGAATTGAGGTCCATTGAGCCAAGCTCGGCAATGTTTTTCCCATCCAGTTTAAACTGCAAACTCACGGGCTTGAGCCGCGAGCCACTGCAAGCTGGACATGGCTTCTTTTGCATGAACTTTCGAGCCCAGCGGCGCAGAGGAATCGAGCTGTTGCGATCGGCGGCATTTTCAATGGTGGATATGACTCCTTCCCATTGGACGTGAACGCCCTTAGTGCCAGCTTTTCCCGGCAAATAAATGGAGCCTTCTGATCCGTACAAAATTTCGCTCAACACGCGATCATCCAAATCTCTGATCGCAGTTTTCAAAGTATCTCCAGAAGCGGCGAGCAGGGCTTCTATGATCCTCATTGTGCGGTTGCCCTTTAAATCACCCAAAGGTGCAATTCCTCCTTTTTTGATGCTTACAGCATCATCGGGAATGATGAGTTCGACTTCAGTCTCTGCTATTTCTCCTAGTCCATTGCAACGATTGCAGGCACCATAGGGGGAATTGAATGAAAATAAATTTGGCTCTGGGTCAGGGTATGCTTCTCCGGTGGTAGGGCACATGAGATTCCGGCTAAAATGCCTGAACTCTTTGGATTCATGTGGCAAAACACCCATGGTTCCTTTGCCCATATTGAGGGCAGTTTTGACCGATCGAAGCAGCCGAGGCTCTTCGTCAAGTTTCACTTCCAATCGATCGACCACGACTTCAATATCATGAACTTTGTAGCGGTCGAGCTTCATGCCTGGTTCCAATTCAACAAGCACTCCATCGACACGAGCTCGGACGTATCCTTGTTTCATGATAGATTCAAAGAGTTCGCGGTAATGTCCTTTGCGGCCCTTGATCAAAGGGGCAAGAATAAGGATGCGTTCTCCTTGTAGGGAATGGAAGATTCGTTCGACAATCTCTTCGTCTGTGAATCGAACCATTGGTTCACCGGTGCTTAAACTGAACGCATCCGACGCCCTTGCAAATGCAAGCCGCAAGAAGTCATGCACTTCGGTGATGGTCCCGACGGTGGACCTTGGATTTTTGGAAATGGTTTTTTGTTCAATGCTGATCACAGGACTCAACCCTGTGATTTGATCTACGGCAGGCCGCTCAAGGCCACCCAAAAATTGCCGGGCGTATGCTGAAAACGTCTCAAGGTAGCGACGCTGTCCTTCGGCGTATACCGTGTCAAATGCTAGGCTTGACTTTCCACTTCCACTCACGCCCGTAATCACCACAAGTTGATTGCGCGGTATGCGAATGTCGATGTTTTTGAGGTTGTGTTCGCGGGCTCCCGTCACCTGGATATACGCCTCTTCAGTAGCTTGATCGGTGGTTTTCATTGGTGCCATGTGATAGCAACAGACGGAGCCGTTATGGGTTCAATTTGTCAGACTTTCGCTACTGGTTTTCGGGCATCTTTCAAACTACGGATTTTGAAGCCCGAGGCGGCGATTGCCAATGTCATGATCGGGCTAACCCAATTGAAGATGCAATAGGGCAGGTAGGTCCACGTTGAAATCCCTAAGATTCCGCTCTGAGCAACACCACAAGTATTCCATGGAATCAAAACACTAGTTACGGTTCCTGAATCCTCCAATGTTCGGCTTAGATTTTCTGGAGCGAGCCCTTGTTCCTCATATGCATCCTTGAGCATATTGCCTGGAACGATGATGGCAAGGTATTGGTCGGATGCAAGCACGTTAAAGGCGAGGCATGTTCCCACTGAACGCGCCACCAAACTGAAGGTGGATTGAACGCCAGACAAAATCGCTTGTGTAATGCGCTGAAGCATGCCGGTGGCCTGCATGACTGATCCAAAGACTGTCGCACAAAGGATGAGCCAGACCGTGTTGAGCATGCCTGCCATTCCACTCGAATTTAAAAGGTTGTCAGCAAGATCACTACCCGTGACAATCTGTGTTTCCAACGCCATGGCTTGGATGCTCGTTTGAAACGCCATCATACCATACGATGCATCTGCGCCCAATGTGGAAAGATCAGCAACGACGTCAGGTTGGAAAACAATGGCTGTGAGTGCACCTAAAATAGCACCAATGAAAAGAGCGGCTGCTGCGGGCACTTTTCGTGCAATCATTAGCAGCACTGCAAGGGGTGCCACAAACAATCCCGGGTGAATGTTGAAGGTTCCAAATACGGCTTCACCGAGTTCAGTGGCGAAAGAAGCTTCAAAATTCCCGTCTGTTGCGGTCCCGCCAAATCCAACAATTAAGAAAACCAACAGGGCGATGACCAAGCTGGGAATGGTGGTGATCATCATGTACCGAATGTGTGTAAAGAGATCTGTCCCGCCAACGGCAGCAGCTATGTTGGTCGTATCACTCAAAGGAGACATCTTGTCTCCGAAATAAGCTCCTGATATGATGGCGCCCGCGATCCATCCAGAGCTCAAACCTAAGGCCGTTCCAATTCCAATCAATGCAATTCCGATGGTGCCTACAGTGCCCCAAGAACTGCCCGTTGCAAGGGATAATACGCCGCAAATGATGCAAGCAGCAAACAGGAACAAATTGGGCTCCAAAACCTGCAGACCGTAATGGATGAAGGCCGGAATGATTCCTGCTAACAACCAAGTGCCAGAAAGCGCTCCGATCATGAGTAAAATAAGCAGGGCTTCGGTAGTCTGAGCCACGGATTTGGACATTGCCTCCGAAATGGTGTCCCACTTGGTGCCTTGAAACATGCCGATAGCTCCTGCAACCAAAGCGGAGAGGAGCATGGCTATTTGATTTGCACCGTAAGAGCTGTCTTCTCCAAAAGCTATGACATCCGCAGCAAGCAGACCCACCAATGCGAAAACAGGAACGAAAGATAATCCCAGAGAGGGAAGCTTGTGAAGGGTGGAATTATCTAAACTCATGTGTTAAGCGTTGGCCTTTATGTCTTCTTCAGACGCTTCACCAGCGGGGTTTAAGGCGGTCTTTTCGATTCGGATTTTGGCACCATCTACTTGAATCAATACGGTGCTGTCATTCATGTCCACGACTTTACCATGGATTCCCCCAATGGTGACCACTTTGTCACCTTTGGCTAGTTCTTCCCGAAAGGACTTGGCTTGCTTTTGTTTTTTTACTTGCGGACGGATCATGAAGAAGTACATGATCAAAAACATTCCTCCAATGAGGATGAAGAAGCTCATACCTCCTTCGGCTTGTGCTTGTAAAGTCAAGTGGTTCATATTGTTAATGTATGATGTTTGCGTCAAAATTAGCGGTCAGGTCCGATGACATCTGCCGTGAGAACAAGTGTGGTTGTGGAAGGCGTAGTGTTTGCTACCACAAAGATTTCCTTTTTATTTTCTCCTGTTCGTCCTTGGCTGTTGAAGCGCACTTTGATTTCAGCTCCTTGCCCAGGGGCAATAGCGGTCTTCGGCCAATCGTTGGCGATTGTGCAGCCACAAGAAGTGCTGACGTCGGCCAAGACGAGTGGGGCCTGTCCGTTGTTGAAAAAGGGGAAAGTAACCTCTTCAATGTTGCCTTCTGCGATGATTCCCAGGTTCATCAATGTGTCGGTGAAGTCAATGCCTGGCATCGGACGCGTCACATCACTGATTGCGCTGCTCGCAGAAGCCTCAATGTGAATCATTTTGGTGGTGACATCGTCACCAGACTGAAGTTGGCACGCAGAAATAGAAAACAGAAGGATCAAACCCAAAATGGGACGAAATGCCGCCAAAAGGGGAGTTGATGCCACAGTGCGTTTTGCTTTTGCAAACGTCATTCGATTAAACCTCTGCCTGATTTCTTGATGCTGCCCTCTTTTTTGAGCTTCGCAAATAATTCATCCAAGATGCCATTGATGAAGCTATTGCTTTTTGGAGTGCTATAATATTTCGAAAGCTCAATGTATTCGTTGAGTGTCACTTTGAGCGGAATGGAAGGGAAATTCCTCGCTTCAGCGATCGCCATTTTCATGAGAATTCGATCCATAAGTGCAATGCGCTCCAACTCCCAATTTGCCGCGGCCTCAGTGACCATTGCCTCGTTTTCTTTGGCCTGTGAAAGCGACTTGGAAAACAACACTTCAAGGAATTGCTTGTCATCTTCATCTTCTCTCCAGAGGGGGAGAAGTTCGAAATCGTCCGCATCTTCCTTGATGGTCTTGATTGTTTTGATGACCATCGACGCCGCTAGGTCTAAGTCGTCATTCCAAAAAATGCTCAACTCTTCCAAGTTGTCTTGGAACAATTCGAAGTTGATCATGTGCTTTCGAAACATCCGAATCAAGGATTCTCGGTCGTGACGGAAACTGCGTTCTTCCGAATTCATGTAATCCGTGTATTCCTCATGCTCGACGAGGCTCCTGAATATTTTCCGAAGCATTTCTTGGTGTTCACCCCAGCCAACTCCGGCTTCTTTGGCCACACGTTCGAGCATCTTGCTATTGGTGATGGTGCGGAGTGGGCTGTTGTTGACAAACTTGGTGTTCGGGTGCAAGTCCTCTGGGGTAGGAAGTTGTTTTTTCCGACCGTTTTCAATTCGCTCGATTGCAAACCCTTGCATGCTTCCTATCATGAGTAACAAGAGCAAGTACAACTCTTGCATCTTTTTGATGGAATGATCCAAAGCCTTCTTGGTCTTGGCTACATCTTGTTCTTCATCCTGATAGAATGCGTACAAAACGTGCAGGATCTTGATGCGGAGGTGGCGTCTATTGAGCATGCGAATTCGTCTTCCACAAAGCTAACCATGCATTGCCTTTCAAATCACACTGGAGTTAAAATGATTTGGCGATTTTTAATTCATTTTTCAAACACTGCAGTGCAATCTTTGTTGATGTAAAATAACCACTACGATATATCAAAAAGATGTTTCCCTCTTCTTTCACTCGCACAGCCTTCACCATCCTCTTTTGCTCTGGTTTTTTATGCCTCGAATCGTGCGAACAATCTGTGGAGATTGAATTGCCGGAAGCTTCTGAATTGTATATGATTGAGGGGAATATTTTTGAAGGTGAGCCACCATTGGTTTTTGTTGGAAAGGCCCAAGGATATTTTGAGGCGGTTGATGCTTCTTCAATTGCAGAATCATTTTTACCTGGAGCCGAAGTCGTGATGACTGTCGATGATGAAACATTTCCATTGAGTGCATTGTGCACAGGTGACCTTACAGGCGACCTTCTGGAAGCAGTTGCGTCCTTGTTGGGACTTCCAGTTGAATTGCTTTCTGCATTGAATTTGTGTGTCTACACCACAGTTGATCCCACTGCCATCGGTCAAGTGGGGAAGGAGTATGCCTTGGACATTACCATCAACGATCGATCAATGTCGGCTGTAACTTTCATACCTGAACCAGTGCCACTCGATTCAGTTTGGTGGCAAACGCCTGGAACCCAGGACTCTCTTGGAGTGATTTATGCAACAATAAATGACCCAGCGTCTCCGGGAGATGCGTACCGATGGTTTGCACAGCGTGTCAACATTCGCCCAGACTGGGATCCCTTAGCGGGAACCATCAAGGATGCCAATTACGTGGCGCCGCTGGGCAGCGTATTTGATGACGCATTCTTCAATGGCCTTGCTTTCGAGTTTTCGGTTTTCAGGGGTGTTGCACCAGGAAGTACTGCTTGGGATGATGACTTTTCTCAAAGTCCTGAAGCAGGCTATTTTAAGCTCGGCGACACAGTAGCGGTTCGTTTGTGCAGTATCGATCGACAAGTTTTTCAAGGACTTCGGAGTTATGAAAATTTGATATTGAGCCAAGGAAGTCCTTTTGCGCTTCCTGCGAACATGGTGACAAATGTCGAAGGAGGCATCGGTCTATGGGCAGGGTATGGTATTGCGCAAGACACCGTAATTTGCGTCGAATAGAATTCAATAGAAATGAAATACGCATTTTGTTTTTTGGTTTGGTTGGGAGCGATTGGAATCTGTGGTGAAAAGGTTTTAGCTCAGGAGAACTATGTGGACTGGCCAATTGAAAACGTAGCGATTTATGAATCGGGCGCTCGAATTGTCCGCACTGGAACGGTAAAACTTGACGAACAAGGACGAGCCAATTACGTTGTTGGTGGTTTGGCACGAAGAATCAGCGATGGCATGGTGCAAGTGCAATTGTCCGAAGGGTGGTCCCTGGTGAGCAGCCTGCATCGTGAATCCATGGCGAGTGGCGTTCACAGCGAGGTGAAAATCGCGTTGGCGGAGTTAAATGATGAGTTGGAATCCAACCGTCAAACGTTTGCCATGCGCAACGCTTTGTCGCAGGCCTATGCTGAAGAGTTGGCAATGATTCAGTCCAATCGCAAGGTTTCGGGCAACGAGTTGTTGTTGGTTGAAGATTTGGCGGAGCATGCTGATTTCTGGAGAAAGCGCGTGAAGGAGTTGAAGTATCTCATGTTGGAACTTCAACTGGAAATTGAGGCATTGCAAAAAGAGCAAGCAGACATCAACACGAAGCGAGAAGAATTGAAGGAAAAGAGGGAGCAGCGTGAAGGTCAATTTGTGTTGCAACTTTCAGGTCCTGCCAATGACGTTGCCAACGTCACATTGATTTACTTGGCACTCGACGCCTCTTGGAGTCCCGTTTATGACGCGAGTGTTGCTCCAGACGGGAGCATCAGCATGAAGCGGTTTGCACGGGTGAAGCAGTCCACAGAAAATGATTGGGACGAAGTTCCCTTAACATTCGCTGTTGGACGACCAAACCAATCGCTTTCACCTCCGGCAATCTATCCGCAAACTTTGAGCATAACACGAAGCCAATCCACGAATGCTTACGAACGGGCTCCTTCGATGGAAGCAAATGATGATAAACCGGAATTCAGGATGGACCAACAGGTATCTGCCATGCGCGCTTCCAATCAGGCCGGAAGCGCCTTGGATCGCTATGATTTTGTTCCTGAAAACGCAGCTTTTGTAGCCGGTTCGGGACGGCCAGAGCGAGTTTATCTCGATGCATTTCCGCTGCGAGCAAAGCTGACTTATTTAGCGCTGCCATCATTGTCTGAAGAAGCCTATCAATTGGCCTTGGCAAATGAATGGGCTCAAGAGCAGATGCTCCCGGGCAAAGTGAATATTCTAACAAACGGCATGCACCGAGGGTCCTTTCAAATGGATTTGCCTGCACCTGGAGACACGCTGCGGCTGCCGCTCGGTCAAGACACTCGGGTTAGATGTTCTCGAGAACGTTTGGTAGATCTCTGCTCCAGCAGCGCTTTCGGAGGCTCACGAAGAACAACTCAGTCGTTTGAATTGGTGGTCGAGAACCAGCACAATCGATCCATCGATGTGGTCGTAGAGGATCGTGTTCCCGTGTCAAATAGCACGGACATTGAGGTGGAAGTTATTGAGCTGGGAGGCGGTCAATTGGACCCTGTTTCAGGAATGGTGACCTGGAATCAAACCTTGGGTCCGCTCGAGACCAAAACCATCGTGTTCTCTTACAGCGTCTCTTTCCCGAAAGGTCACGCGCTGAGAGGACTTTGATTTAGGATTGCACGAGCCACTAGCTCGGATGGTATACCGGGCCCTTGCAGTTGCCTTTTCAATGTTTCAACACGTTTTAACTGAGCCAATCCATCGGGCAGTAACCCTTTGCTGTTGTGGATGAGTTGGATGTCCAGAATGAGTTGTTCTGGAGTGCACTCTTGCTGAATGCGCTCCGGCACGATGCTTTCTTGGAATAAAATATTGGGCAAGCCAATCCATTTTGAGCGTGCCAAAATCTTCGCGATGCGATAGGTGACCCCGCTTGTCTTGTAGCAAATGATTTGTGGCAACCCTAGAAGCGCCGCCTCAAGGGTGGCTGTCCCAGAAGTTACAAGACCAACATCTGCTTCTTGCATCAAAGTACGGGTGCTTTCAAATCTGATTTCAACCCCTTCATCCGTTGCCATCTGATAGTGATCTGGATCCAATCCGGGTGCTCCAGCAACAATCGGAGTGAAGTTTGGTAGCTGACGAGCGACTTCTAAAAACACGGGCAACATGCGTTCAACTTCTTGTTTTCGGGATCCTGGAACGAGAGCCAGCACTGCTTTTTTGACATCTGATTTGCGCATGGATTCTGCGCTGGATTCGTGAAGTTCAAGCAACGGATGCCCCACAAAATTCACGTCGACATCATGTTCAGCAAACCACTTTTGTTCAAAGGGTAAAATGACATGCAGTTGATCGATGTGTTGGCGAATCGTGTGAACGCGTTTTTTATTCCAAGCCCAAAGTGAAGGAGAGATATAATGATGCGTTACCATGCCAAGTAACTGGGCTTTCTTTGCCATTTTCAGGTTGAACCCTGGGTAATCGATGCCTACGAATGCCATGGGTTTGTGGAGGTGAAGAATTTGTTCGCATTCTTGGAACAGCGCCCGAATCGTACCCAGGTTTTTGATGACTTCCAAGAATCCCATGAACGCCATCGTCTTGTAATGCCTGAGGACTCTGGCTCCAGCACGCTCCATGTGCTCTCCACCCCAGGCAATGATCGTAAGGTTTGGATCTTCTTTGCGCAAGGCTTCTACAAGCATGCCTCCGTAAAGATCGCCAGAAGCTTCTCCCGCAAGTAAGAAAATACAGCGCGTTGACTGTTTTGTGGAATCGTTCGTCTGCATCGTTCGTTTGTCAGTCGGTGAGGTCAGATGGAATTGGCTTGATACCAAATGATGAGGGGGACCGAGATGAATATGATCGCTAGGATTCCTTTTGCAAGTTTTTCCAGATTAAACCGCAAACACATCCAGAACAAACCAACGTTGAACAACACACTGATGGTCAGGATGCTGTCCTTGTAAAGGTTGCTATCCAAGAATACGTCCTGAATGAAGTAGTCCATGCTTGTCCCGTTGGCCCAACTCCACCAGAGTGTCATGGTGATGAAGCCAGCCAATGTGCCCAGTGTGCCGGCTAAAACTCCAACCAATGGATGGTCGATTTTTTTCATTTCAAATCCCATTGATTTAAGGTGGAAATGGCGTGGTGAGCTGTCAAATCAAATTGGGTAGGGACAATGCTCACAAAGCCGTTGCGCAAGGCCCATTCATCGGTGTCTTCTCCTTGGTCGGGATTGTTGAAGTTGCCGGTCATCCAGTAATAAGTGGATCCGCTGGGACTGGTTCTCTTGTCGAATGCGTCATCCCAGTGGCCAGCACTTTGTCTGCAAACTCTCATTCCTTTGATCGAGTCTGCGGGCAATTTTGGGAAGTTGACATTGAGGCATGTTCCTGCAGGCAAGCCTTTTTCGAGCACTTGACTGGCGATGCGCTTGATGTAAGAAGATGTGGCTGAAAAGTCCGCCTGAGCGCTGTGGTCCAATAAACTAAAACCGATTGAAGGAATGCCTTCAACTGCGCCTTCTACAGCTGCGGACATGGTGCCGCTGTAGATGACATTGATGGAGGCATTGCTTCCATGGTTGATGCCGCTGACAAGCAAGTCAGGTTTTTGTCCGAGAATTTCGTAAATGGCTAATTTGACACAGTCCACAGGTGTTCCTGTTGTTTGCCAAGCTTGCTCGATTCCTTCCATGGGAAACGATCTTTCTTCCATTTTTAGAACATCATTGATGGTTACGGCATGGCCCATGCCACTTTGAGCGCGGTCGGGTGCCACCACAATGACCCGTCCAAGTGGTGCCATGCAGGAGGCCAAGTGTCGAATTCCCTTGGCTTCAATTCCATCATCATTCGTGACCAAGATGAGCGGTCGATTGGTTTGCTCATTCATGGCTTGACTGGAATTCGCTGCAGTGCGTCCATCAAGTAGTCCCAGAATTTCTGTACCGAGCTGATTTGAACGCATTCGTCTGGACTATGGGCCCCTCGGATGTTGGGGCCAAAACTGACCATGTCCATTTCGGGATAGTTGGTGCCCAGAATCCCACATTCCAAACCGGCATGACAAGCTAAGACCCTTGGCTCTTCTCCATATTTTTCCTCATAGAGTTCTTTCATCGTAGCAACAATGGAGCTGTTTGGATTCGGCGTCCATCCAGGGTATTGGCCACTGTAGTCTGTTTCGAGACCTGCCAGGGCAAATGCGGCAGATATGCTTCGAGCGTGATCATCTTTTTCCGAATCCACCGAGCTTCTGCAAAGGCATTGAAGCGTGATGGTGCCGTCCTTGACTTCTACCCGAGCCAGATTATTGGATGTTTGCACCAAATTGGGAATGTCCGGACTCATGCGGTGGATTCCCACAGGACATGCTTGAATGGCCATGAGAAGAGACTCCTGCACATCTTCGGGCAACACTTCTGAACTTGCATCTCCGGATGTTTCGCAGGACCATTGGAGGCCTGGATCTGTGGTGCGGTATTCCGCTGTTATTTTTTCAAATTCACTCAAGCAAACTTCGGCAAAGGCTTCGCAATCGCTCGCATCCATGATGACTGTGCAGTGCGATTCACGAGGGATTGCATTTCGCAATCCACCACCTTCCAATGTTTCTATTCTAAAATCCACGGCATCATAGGCAACGAGCAAAAGGCGATTCATGAGTTTATTTGCATTGGCGATTCCTTTGTGGATGTCCATTCCTGAATGTCCTCCAGAACCTCCAGTAAATGCCAATTTCATTGCTTTGAGCCCTTCAACAGGAACTTCGCTCTCATAAGTCGCTTTGGAAGTCACATCGACGCCACCAGCACATCCGATGGAAATCTCATCATCATCTTCTGTGTCAAGATTCAATAGGATTTGTCCTTCGAGGAATCCTCCTTTCAGCCCCAAAGCACCTGTCATTCCCGTTTCCTCATCAATGGTAAATAAGGCGTCAATTGCAGGATGTGGAATGTTCGAGGAATCCAAAACAGCTAAGATGGTTGCAACGCCAATTCCGTTGTCAGCACCAAGCGTTGTCCCTTGGGCCCGCACCCAGTCCCCGTCAACATACATGCGAATGCCGTCCTCATCAAAGTTGAAATCAGTGTCAGCGTTTTTCTGGCACACCATGTCCAAATGGCTCTGCATGACAATGGGGGTCCGATTTTCCATTCCTGGAGTCGCAGGCTTCTGGATTAGCACATTCCCGACCTCGTCGATTTGGGTTTTGAATTTCCAATCGTGTCCGAGTTTGACAACCCATTCTCTAACGCGTTCTTCTTTTTTGGAAGGGCGTGGAATTGAATTGAGGTCATCAAAGAATTTCCAGAGTCCTTGTGGCTTGAGTTCGGGCAGTGTCATCGTTCTTGCTGTAATTGAGAATACAAATTTAGGAATTAAAGTACCGCGCCACGCTCAAGGTTTACTTCGTTCATTATTAGCATTTAATGTTGTACATTGACTATACCAAATTTATCCTGATGCACAAGTTTTACCGCCTCATTTGCGTGCTTGTATTTTTTATTGCGACGCAAGCGCAAGCGCAATATGCCCTCATTGTTGAGGAGCATTCTACTGGTGTCGTAGAAAATCAAACGTCTTATCGGCTGTACATCCAAATGGAGAATACAGACGATTACCTGAGTTCTGTTTTTGGAAATGAGATGTTTCCTCTTTTGCTAAATACATCGGATGGTTTTTACAACGATGCAGGTGCCACTGGAGGTACTGCAGGTGGCGTAAACCCATTCTTTTTTACGCTCCTCCCAACGCTCGTTGCTGATAGTTGGGCTACGATTGGCATTGATAGTGCTCCAGCTGAATCTGAGGCAGAAATCGGTGTGGTAGAGAGTGGCGATCAGCCGTGGGTAGCCTGTTTCCAGTATGGCAGTGATTTGGATGGTTCAGATGTTGTTATAGACGATGCAACTGGTGGAGCATGGTATGTTTTGAATAATGGTAACACGAATGGTTTGCCTGATGCAGAAAACAACCGCGTATTGTGCGCTCAATTGACCACCGCGGGGTCCGTCTCTGGTTTGGTCAATGTTCAAATATTTCAGAATGGACAGGGTTCAAGTGAGATTTATTTGAGCTTTAGTTTTAACGGTGTTGGCGTGTACACGGTTGGCGATGAATCGACTGTTTTGGGCTGCACGGATGAGTCAGCCTGCAATTACGATATTTCAGCCACTGATGACGATGGTTCCTGCGCAGTATTGGACGAGTGCGGTGTTTGTGGTGGCGCCGGCATTGCAGATGGTACATGTGATTGCGATGGCAACGAACCAGCAACGGGTTACGGTTGCAATGGCGATTGCTTAACAGATACAGACGGCGACGGCACGTGCGATGAATTCGAGGTGTCAGGTTGCGACGATGCTGCAGCTTGCAATTTTGACTTGAATGTTACGGATAACGATGGCAGTTGCGACTACTGTTCTTGCGGTGAAGTGGCTTCAACGGAAGGCTACACGTTGACGCTTGAGACCTATGGCACTGAATTGATTGACGGCGCAACGACCTACCGCTTGTACATCGACATGTTGAATGACACGGATTACCTGAGTTCGCTTTATGGCAACTCGAACACTCCGCTTTTGATTTCATCAACGACGAGTTTCTACAATGACCCAGCGGCATCAGGTGGAACGGCATCAGGCGTTAATCCTTTTTTCTTCCCACTTTTTCCGACGTTGGCAGCGGACAGCTGGGCTACGATTGGAATTGATAGCCAGCCTGTTGGCAGTGAGGTTGACATTAGTGTTGTTGAAAGTGGTGCTCAGCCCTGGGTTGCTTGTTTGCAATCGGGCGGTGCATTGGATGGATCAGACTTGGTGATCAATGATGAAACTGGCGGCGCTTGGTACGTTTTGAATGGCAATCCGAACGGTTTGCCCGATTCTGAAAATAGCCGAGTTTTGTTTGCTCAATTGACGACTTCTGGAGTTGTTTCTGGGACAGTGAACGTTCAGATTTTTGAGGAAGGCGATGGAGGAATGTCAGTTTATGAGACCTTTTCGTTTTCGGGACCAGGTGTTTATTCTGCTGACGGTGACGGCAGTGGTGGGGGCAACTCTTGTGGTTGCACAGATGAGTCGGCTTCCAATTATGATTCAAGCGCGGACTATGATGACGGGAGTTGTGAATTTGGAATTTTCGGCTGCACGGATGAGTCAGCTTGCAACTATGATTCGACCGCAACTGATGACGATGGCTCTTGTGAAGTGCTTGATGCGTGCGGTGAGTGCGGTGGCGATGGCATAGCTGATGGAGCATGTGACTGCGACGGCAGTGTAGTGGATGAGTGCGGTGAGTGTGGTGGCGATGGTAATTCAGGATGCGGAATACCGCAGGCTTGTAATTTTGATGCCTCTGCGTCTTGCATTAACAATGCACTATGTGAATTTGAATCGTGTGGGGGATGCACCGACAGTTCAGCGTGCAACTACGATTCAGGTGCTTCAGATGACGACGGTTCTTGTTTGTACGCTTCTGTAGGATATGACTGCAACGGCGACTGCCTGTTTGAT
>CAJQMI010000027.1 GCA_905479395.1 uncultured Flavobacteriales bacterium | reverse complement strand
TGATCGAGGCGCGTTCGTGCGAGCGGTTCAAGATGCTTTCCGAAAAAATCAGTGATCCCGAATTGGCGGAATTTTACCGCGAATTGATGATTTCTGAAGCCGGACACTACACCACTTTCATCGGATTTGCGCGCAAATACGGCACCGGCGTCGACGTCGAATCCCGTTGGCAAGCCTACCTCGATTACGAGGCCTCCATCATGGCCAATTACAGCAAGAAAGAAACGATGCACGGGTAAGCTTTGCATTGCGTGTGTAATTTGGTCGCATGAATCGCATTCTTCTTTTTGCTCCCCTCGCACTTTTGGCCTGCAGCCAGCCCGAGCCTGTTTTTACCGATGCCAATGATGTGCGTGACGCCATCATGCAAATTGAAAATGCGCAATTTCGAGCGCACGTGACCAACTCCGTGGAGGCAAGCGATAGCGAATGGGAAAGAGAAGTGAGCATGCAATGGGTTCGAACCCATGCTGCAGAAGATTCCACTTACGACATGGCCTGGATTTTAGAAGATGCGTTCATCCAAGCGGGCGACACCAGCCGTTATTTGAGCCGTTTGTGGGGCAATGAACTGACTTACATTCGTGCAGACAGCAGCAAGTCCATTGACCCCGTGGATCCCCGCAAACAAAGCAATGGCAATGGCATTGGCAACTACTATGCCTCGCTCACACTTCCTACTGTTCTGACCGATAGCATTTGGTGGACCGAACAGGTTGGCGACTCACTGGTCGCTCTTGAATGGGAGCATGTTTTGCCCACGCGTTCAACGCCGGAGCAATTCATTTTGATAAGCACGTCCATTCCCGATTCTACATCAGAAGATTTTCATCCTGATTCATATGATGTTCAAAAGTGGGCTTTTCAGGCACCCCACGGATTGCCCGTGCGCCACGAGCTATCCTGGTACCGAGGTGATATGGGATATGGCAGCGACATGACCATCGAATGGACGTGGGAAAATGTTAACCAGCCCGCTACTGCAGGAGCCATTGCCGATTGGACGGCTCCGGATTGGGCAAAGGATCCGGAACCCATCGATCCGGAAGTTGCAGGTGGGGGTGGAAGTGAAGATTGGTTCGAAGAAGCGATGGCTTCATTGCCTGCAATCGGAGACGAGGCGCCGGCATTGGCAGGATTGGATTTGGAAGGTGAACCGGTAAGCCTGGAGGCGTTGAACGGTCAACTCGTGTACGTCGATTTCTGGTACATCGGATGCGGACCGTGCATGAGTGCGTTGCCGCACCTTGCAGGAATGCAAGAGGAATTCGGTCCGGAAGGGTTCACTGTGATAGGCGTCAACCACCACCAAAAAGCCGAGACAGTGAAGCGTTATCTCAACCGCCGCGAATTGGACGTGCCGCAGATGATGCTCGATTCATTGCCCGCAGAATACCCCGTAGTCGCCTATCCCACCTGGTGCTTGGTGGGACGCGATGGGCGCATCATTGACCGCAACATCGGATACGGAGAGGACACCGGTGCGTTCTTGGATTCGCTTGTCCAAGTCTACCTCTGAATCCATCCTTTCTGAGCCAAAACAAGCCCTTAAAATTCAGCCCAATTCGCTCGAATGAAAACAGTGAAAATCGCCTCATACAAGCCCCTACCTATTTTGGTCTTAGGGGTCCTGATCTTTTTCTTATTTGGACCCATCATCGGATTTGATTTCATTGCCATCGATGATGGTGGACAGATTCTGGAGAATGAGAAAATTCATCGCTTAACCCTCGACAACGTGCTGGAAATTTTTTCCAGCGCTACGGTCAGCATGTACCAGCCGCTGACCTCGTTGTTTTTTGCCCTAATCATTGGTGTTTTTGGGTTTAAAACCGCCGCTGCCTTTCATGTCGGAAGTATTCTCATTCATGTTTTAAACACGTGTCTCGTCTATGACCTGAGTCAGCGCTTGTTCCAAAAGAAAATCAATCCGCTTCTCCTCGCTTCCCTATTCGCTTTCCACCCCCTATCGGTGGAAGCAGTGGCATGGATTTCCGCTACTAGCTCCTTATTGTTTACCTCGTTCTTTCTGCTTGGAATCCTTCAGTACGATCAATACTTGGAGCATGGACAAAAGAAAAATTATCGAGCCAGCATTCTCGTTTTTCTCTTGGGTTGCTTCTGCAAAATACAAATGCTCCCCTTCGTAGGAGTGCTTTTTCTGCTCGACTACTTGCGGGGAAAAAGAGTCTTTCAGAAAGAAACGGTCTACTCTAAAATTCCGTTTGTGTTCATCGCCTTTCTTTTCACTTGCGTTGCTCTGCAATTTCGAAAAGACCAAATCGCTTTCATCGGAGACTACAATCCCTTTCTGCTTGTGCCCTCTCAGATCGCCTGGTATGGAATGAAGGCCTTCTTTCCTTTGAATTTGAGCATTGTTTACGACTGGCCCACCGTTCTCTTTTCCAAGGCCTTTGTTGCCTTGAATGTGGGATTTATCGCATTGGGCTTTCTAATTTTTCGAAACAGACGGAACCCTCTATTTCTATTTGGAAGTCTGTTTTACCTCGCGAACATCATTCTGCATACGACTTTGTTTACCCGATTTCTCGGTCCATATGCCGATCGATACGGTTACCTATCCATCCTTGGTATTTGGATTGCCGCGTTTAGCCTTGTAGGGCAAAAAAGAGTCAAGACGCTCCATATTGTAGGCAGTTTGGTTGTAGCTGTGTTTTTCCTTGTAGCCAGGCAGCAAACCACCCATTGGAAGGACACCATCAGCCTTTGGTCCAAAAACCTCGAACATCAAACCTCGAGCTTTTCCAACGGTATGCGAGGACAATTGTACTTTGAGAAAGGCATGTATGCTGCCGCTCAAAGAGATTTTGAAATTATAGAACAGGACCCTGACCCTCGTTTCGAGCCCGAAAAATACGGCTACCTCTATAGCGCCCTGGGATTGATGACGACCGAATCTGATGGCGTCAAATCTGCTGAGTATTTTGATCGAGCGACCCAATTTGATCCGTCGCCAAGCAACCTCGAAAATGCCGGGCTGGCGTATCAAAAAATCCAATCCTTCGAGAAAGCCGAAAGTTTTTACCTCCGGTGCGCAGAGATGAGCTCCACGCCCAAATGCTTTAGCAGTCTAAGCGCGTTATACTTTGAGCTGGAACAATTCGAAAAAGGCGAGGATATCACCACAAAGGCCATCACAAGCGGCCACAAAACGCTCATCTTTTACAAGATGCGTTGTTTTTTTCGCATCCAAACCCGTCAAATGGAGTTGGCCCAAGCTGATTACCGTGAGGCCCAGAAGCTTTTCATTCAGTCCGATTCAAAAATACCCGACCCTATTCTGACGAGTCTGGGACAAATGCTTCAAGTCACGCCCTGAATTGGTGCGGTGATACAGCGTACGCATCAATGGCCAGAAGCCATTATCGCTTCAATCTCATCCGCTTCAATCGGGATATGTCCCATTAAATCCATGAATCCGTTTTCCGTAATCAGGATGTCATTTTCCAAACGGATGCCCAAATTCTCTTCGCGGATATAAATGCCAGGTTCTACCGTGAAAACTTGTCCGGCTTGAATCGGTTCATGCCAGTGCCCGACATCGTGAACGTCGAGTCCAATGAAGTGTGACGTGCCATGCATGAAATACTTTTTGTACGCGGGCCATGCGGGGCTTTCGTTCGCAACATCGTCAGCAGTTATGAGTCCGAGGTTGAGCAATTCCTTGGTCATCAGTTCGCCCACTTGGATGTGGTATTCGTGCAAACTCACACCCGGGCGCAATAGCTTCATTGCCCCGCGCATCACACTCAGTACAGCATTGTAAACTGTACGCTGACGGTCGGTGAATTTTCCGCTCACTGGGACACATCGGGTCATGTCAGCAGCGTAGTTGCCATATTCCGCGCCGACATCCATCAGGATGACATCGCCTGCCTTGCATTCGTCGCTGTTCTCGATGTAGTGCAAAACGCATGCATTAAATCCACTGCCAATGATGGGCGCGTAAGCAAATCCACGTGAGCCACGACGCAAGAATTCATGCATGAATTCCGCTTCAATTTCATACTCTGTGACACCGGGGTTTACGAATTGCAAAACGCGTTCAAACCCTGCTTTGGTGATGTCACATGCACGCTGCATTTGTTCCACCTCCTCCTGCGACTTAATCGCTCGCAGGCTAAATAAAATCGGTGCCGACCGTTCGATCTCGTAATTCGGATACTTCTCGCGCAACGCTGCGTTTTCACGCGCTGTGCGCGTCTCCACAGTAATCCTTGCGCGTGCGTGTGGATTATCGTTCAAATACAGCGCCTCCGCTTCAGCCATGAGGCGGTGAAACGTGCGCTCAAAAGCAGGCGTCCACTGGATATTGCTGATTCCGGTGGCCTCTGTTGCTTGCTTCTTGTTCAGTTTAGCCCCTTCCCATATGGCCAACTCTTCGTTGGTCTCCGTGCTAAATAAAATCTCGCGATCTGCAGTGCTGTGCGCATCTGGAAACAGCACCAATACTGTATTTTCTTGATCCACACCTGTCAACCACAAAATATCACTGGCTTGCTTAAACGGCAAGGTCCCGTCCGCACCCGTCGGGTAGACGTCATTTGAGAAGAACACCGCAATGCTCCGTGGCTTCATTTGCGCCATGAAGTTTGTGCGGTTGCGCTTGTAAAGTTCAGAAGAGAGGGATTGGTATCGCATGAAGCGAAGATACCGGCTCCTCTGCATTGAACCTAACGTGATCCGGGGTCAGTGCTCCGTCTGCGGCTGCTATGATGTAAGTTGCAGCAACTAGATCCCCCTTCGACGTCCCGATGGCGCCCTTGGTTTGCACTGTTTTAGGTTGCTGTCTCCATAAAAAATGATGCCCTTACAAACCCCCTGAAGGCGTCGTTACAATCTGTCCTGTCTAGTCCGTGAGCGCAACTTCATCCGATGCAAAAAGGGTGTGAGCCGTCAAGTACATTCCGTACGTTATGAAAATCGTAGCATCTTTGTGGTCAATTAGATGGCACTATGATGACTCAAGGACCCAAACCGGTAGGCAATTACCCACACACAAAATCCGTTGGTAATTTATTGTTTTTGAGCGGTGTAGGCCCGCGAATTGCTGGAAGTGACTCCAACGATAGTGGTGTTCCTGGCCTCGAACTGGATCACAATGGCAACTTCAAAGCTTTTGATTTTGCGGCCCAGGTTCACAGTGTCTTGAGCAATGTCAAGGCCATACTAGAAGCCAATGGAAGCCGTTGGGAAAACTTGGTGGACATCACCGTTTTCTTGGTCGATATGCACCGTGACTTCGCAACTTTCAATCGCATTTATGCCGAGTACTTTCCTGATTCCGCAACACAGCCCTGCCGCACAACTGTCGAAATAAACCGACTTCCAACGCCCATTGCGATCGAATTAAAGTGCATGGCGGTTTTAAACTGAAACCGCAAATAAGTCTGAAATGGCCCAATCCTTGTATCGTACTGAGATGATGCGGCTATTCCTTTTGCTTTTCACGGGTCTCACTCCCTTCTTTTCTTCAGCCCAGACTGAAGTTATCTCCGGTAACAAGGCCCCTTTGACATTTGCCCCTGGCGAATCGTTGAGTTACAGGTTTCATTATGGTTTGTTGGACGCTGCTGAAGCAACCATCACGGTGAGTGACTCAAAAAAACACAGCGATTGGATCATCGACGCAAAAGGCAAAAGCACCGGTGCGTTTAGCTGGTTTTTTAAAGTTGACGATCATTACCAATCGCGAATTGATCCCGCCACAGGGTTTCCTCGCCATTTCTTGCGGGACATCCGTGAAGGCGGGTACAAATTGCATCAAGATTACTCCTTCAGTCAAGCTGACTCGAGCGTCACCGCCATTGCTTTCAAAGGAAAAAACAAACCAAAAGAATCGGTACATAAACTCCAAGGTTTGGCTTACGACATGGTAAGTGGGATTTATGCCTTACGGCACATCTCCTTTGATGAACTCACAATTGGTGATACGGTTGCCGTTCCCATCTTCATGGATGAGGAATGCTTTGATCTGCAGGCCGTCTATGCGGGAAATGAGGATGTCAAATGGAACGGTAAAAAATGGGATTGCGCGCTGATTCATCCTGTGATCCAAACCGGTCGCATTTGGAGAAATCCGGACGACTTGGCTGTATACATTACAAATGATGCCAACCGCATTCCTTTGCTTGCAAGCACCCGAATATTATTCGGATCCATCAAAATGGAACTGACCAACGCAACAGGGTTAAGAAGTCCCCTAGATTTTGGCCTAAACTGACTAGAATTTGACGAATTTGGTGCCATGCCAGAATCGCACCCCTTTGACAAATCCATATTAGACAAGCTCGAGGCCCTTCAGGCCAAATACGCAGCGATGGGTCAAGACTTGAATTCCTACTTAGATGGTCTCCTTCACGCTGATTTTTTGACCTATTGGGATTACATCAATTTGGATACGTTGTTGAGCCTACAACATCCCATTACGCCTTTTCCAGATGAAGAGATTTTCATCATCTACCATCAAATCACAGAGCTTTATTTTAAGTTGTCTCTCCATGAATTTCAGCAACTGCAACAGGCAGATGCAATGGATTCCAGTGTCATGCTCAAACGGGTAAATCGAATCAACCGCTATTTCGAAGCCTTGACGCACAGTTTTGAAATCATG
>CAJQMI010000026.1 GCA_905479395.1 uncultured Flavobacteriales bacterium | reverse complement strand
CCGTTGCCCGACGAAACCCAACCATAGACCAGCGTGAATATCAGTACAGCGGAAGCTGCTGCCCAGAGGGTGGTCCATTTGAACTTGTCGCGGTTCGAGGCAATCCAGGTTCCGAGGGTCTGGACGCTGTCGTTTGCGATGACGGAAAAGCCTGCTAGGCAAAATCCAACAATTGTAAAGAGTTCTAACATCAGTAATAATTTGGAGCAACTCGTGCGTGTTAAGCAAAAGTTACCGGAATGTTTCGTGCCGCAAATGTTGACTGAAGCGCCGTGCTTTTCTCAATATTTGATGTTATCGCATTGTTAACATTGCATCATCATTCACCATACGCCCATTAGCGCTCACTTTACCAAAATCTCGTAGTGCCTCAATTTCCTTCAAATTTGACAACAGGTGCTATCTTCGCACCCTAACCAGCAGCGACCCCATGTCTCCCTATTTCGGTGAATTTTTCGGCACTTTTCTGCTCATTTTGATGGGAGGCGGCGTGAATGCCAACCTTGACTTGGTCAAGACCAAAGGAGCTGGAGGCGGCTGGCTCATGATGTCTTGGGGATGGGGAATGGCGGTATTCCTCGGGGTTTACACCGCCATTGAACTCGGAGGCAGCGGACATTTAAATCCAGCCATTTCAATCGGTTTTGCCGCATTTGGCCAATTGGACAGCAGCCTCCTTGGTGGCTACATCGCCGCCCAAATGGCCGGAGCGTTTTGCGGAGCTGTCGGCACGTGGGCCGCATTTAGAAAGCACTTTGAAGCCACCGATGATCCCAGCAAAAAACTCGGCGTATTCAGCACCTCACCCGCCATACCCCATCGCATGTCCAACTTCCTTACAGAGGCGATTGGCACGTTTGTTCTGGCGTTTGGAGCGCTTGCCGCATCCTCACCCACCGACACACTCGGTGCCTTGGATGCATTGCCGGTGGCATTGCTCGTTGCAGGCATTGGGATGGGCCTCGGCGGCCCTACCGGGTATGCCATCAACCCCGCACGTGATTTGGGCCCGCGGTTGGCACATTTCATCTTGCCAATTCCAGGAAAACGCGACAGCGATTGGTCGTACAGCTGGATTCCAATTGCGGGGCCGATTCTGGGCGCACTTATTGGCGCTGGCGTCTACAGTCTGGTGAGCTGAAACCTGTTTTAAGCTGATGCTCCTGAGCAGCATGTGACAAAGATCACTCGTGCAGCATCAAGCGTCTTTTGCAAACTGATATGAAAGCCCGAGGGAAAACGTTCTGCCAAGGTTGAAGCGTTGAAAATCGTATTCCTGCCCTTTGAACGTGTACACCTGACGGAAATCAGGATCCAAAAGATTGCGCCCCTGCACCTTGACCGTGAAACCATTTTCAAATGATTTGCTGATGCTCGCATCGAGCGCAGCGCGCGGCTGGTCGTACACGTCGGGTGTTCCTCCAGGCGTGATCAGCACGAGCTTAGGACCGCTGATATTGAAGCCTGCGTTGAGTCCTAGTCCCAACTCGTCGTGGGAGTAATTCACAATTGCATTCACAATGAAGGGAGACTGTCCATACATGGGGCGTGTTTCGGCATGACCCGGATCGGTCGCTCGGATTTCGAGCAGTTCATCCGCGGCAATGCTTGTGGCGCTCTGAATCCAAGTTGCATTGAACGCAGCGTTAAAACGTCGAAGCCGATCGTTCACAAATTGCAGGTTTTTCTTCGCTTCAAATTCCAAGCCAAACAACTGTGCCTGACCAACATTCTTCCAAGTGATTTCCGTATTGGCTGCCGTTGAAATGATGACCTGTTCAATCGGGTCGGTGAAATGCTTGTAAAATGCACTCAGCGAGACCAATTCTCTGATCCCCGGAAAGACCTCGATCCGTCCGTCGAGGTTCAAAATCTTGGTCCGATTCAAATCTGTGTTACCCGTCTGTTGTTCCTGGATTTCGAAGTCAAAAACGGAGAAAGGTGCCTTTTCTCGAAACAGCGGCCGCGCCACGCTCTGGCTTGCGGAAAAGCGAAGGTTGGTCATGCTCAAATCAGCCTCTGCCAATCGAAGGGTCATGTTCAGTGAAGGAAGAACATCGACCACGCTCAAATCCCCTCGGTAATTCGCTTCGAGCTCAGGTAGGAGCTCTTCATCATTGAGTTTTGCACTCTCCAGCAGCATGTCCGTTGCTTCGATTCTAAAACCGGCATTCACCTTCAAGTTCTCTGAAGGCGATATGTTGATCATGGAATAAATGCCCAACACCGATTGGGTTGCGCCGTAGCTATTTTGAATGTCTGTATCATCGCGCAAGTACAAATAATCCGTTGCGGAGGAAGCGGTTCCCGGCACGACATTCATGTTGTCTGCATGGAAGTAATCCGACGGTGTGCCATTGTATTCAACCCCCTGCGAGACAAAGCTGTAGCGGTTTTCGGAATAATCGCGCGTGCGCTTCACAATGGAGGCACCAAACGCCAATTTATTGTCCACTCCAAGGTCCTGAGCTATGGGCTTCTCATAATTGATTTTCAAATCCAGCGTGGTATTGCGCATCGCTCTGAAGAATCGGGTCGGAGAAGGGTACAAATTGTCTTGGATGCTGAATACTACCTCATCCGATTCCACTGCATTCACAGAATACGATGGGAAATAATCACTCAGATTTTCTCCGTCTCCCAATAGCGCAATGGCCTCCTCAGTCACATTGTTGCCTTCTGCATCCAAGTAAACCAATCCCGCCGGGACTTGCTCGTAGCTATTGATGAATAGGCGCAAATCAGGCGTGGTTTGCTTTCCAACCGTGTACGAGGAGATCCAAGTGATCTTATGGTTGGGGTTTTCACTCAGGTTATGCTCACCGCGCAACTGAAACACATTCATCCCCCGCTCCAAATATCGTTGCTGCCTCTGCTCTTGTCCCAAGCCCACGGCGTCGCTCGGGTTGGCACCATCCTGAATCCTAGCATCATTGATCCCTGATGCATTCGGCATAAACGTGAAGCCAATCCTGCTGGTTGGGCTCACATCATATCCAAGGTTGAACAACGCTGAAGTGTATATGGAGCGCGTTCCACGAACATCCGACAACTGCCGCTGCACGTCCAATTCGTTCTTCTCAGATTCATTGCCCGTCAACAGAAAGCGGCCCGTCGATCCATTCTCATACAAACGATTGGACGACTTGTATTGAAAACCGAAATTATAACCGAGGTTGCGGCCAAACAGGGTCGTGACATTGCCGAACGAAATGCTCTTTGAGAGGTCCAACATTGGCGTCATCCTGACAGGCTCCCACGTATTGCCAAACGCCTGTGTTTGCTTGGATAGTCGCTGATTCTGTTCCGCGCGAATGCCTGTCATGAATTCATTGTTGACTTGACCAAGGTTGTTGATGCCCTCCACTGCGTTCACAATGTTATTGATGGAAGTTTGACCCTCACCATTTCCAATGTCATCGGCGGATGCAATCCCGAGCTCAGTCAAATCTTCTTCGAACCCAGCCCACACCAGGGCGTCGTAGTAATTGGAGTATTGCGGCGATTCAATTTCTTGATTGGCGACCAAACCGGGAACATCGAGCGTTCCATTGTCCCAGCCGAGCTGCTGGGAGCTGCCGGCGTGGCTCGTGATGAAGTTCTCATTGAAGGTGGCATTTGTATTGAATCCCGTAGAAGTGGAATAGCTGAAGGTAAAAGCATCCGGAAAATCCTTGGTGAGCACGTTGATGTAAGCACCTGAATAATTGGATGGCAAGTTGGCATTGAGGGTTTTTACAACGAGCAAATTGTCCACCAAGTTGGTGGGAAAGATGTCCATCGAAACCGAGCTCCGCTTGGGGTCCAAAGATGGGATTTCTGCTCCGTTCAGGGCAGTGCGCACGTAGCGATCACTCAGGCCCCGCACCACCACAAAATTCCCCATGGTGTAGACTCCACTGACCCGTTTGATTGCGCTGCTCACATCACTGTCTCCATTCTTTTTGATCTCTTGCGATGAAACATAATCAATCATAGAAGCCTCCTTTTTCTTCGCATTCTCCATGAAGATGGCGTTGGAGCGATTCTGTCGAACAGCCACCACAGCTTCACTGGCGATGGCGATGACAGAGGACTCCATGGGAAAATCCAATTGAACCGTTGCGCCGTCGGTGATGACCACTTCCTTTGCGATGGTATTGTAGGCGATGAATCGCCCAACGACTTTGTACCTCCCTGGGACGAGGCCAGAAATCGTGTAGTTCCCATCAAAATCGCTCATTGTCCCCGAGCTATTCGACTCGAGGATGATGGTGGCTCCCAGCAAAACTTCACCTGTAGCCTGATCCGTTACCCGCCCCGTGATGGTGCCCTGGGCATGGATCGAATTCCATGACAGAACGAATAGAAAGAATGTGATGATTTTTTGCATTGTGCTGGGTTTAAACTGGGCTTGAACTGGGCTTGAACTGGGCTTGAACTGGAACCATTTCCTCGCAGAGCGAGGAAATGTTACTCAACGATGAGTCTCGTTGTGTTGTGCTCAACTCCGTTCGTCAAACGGATCACGTAAAGACCGCGAGTCAAGTTGATGCCGGAAAATTCATGAGTGGTGCCTGATGCCGAGCTGATTTTTTGACCGTAAACGACCTTGCCATTCATGTCCACAATTCGCAAATGGGCGTCCTCCACAAGCATCCCAAATTGGACAGTGAATGATCCACTGGACGGATTCGGGTAAACCTCAAAGATGGCAACCTTGGCTTCTTCCATATCGCTGGTGCCACAGTCAATGAAACCACGTGCCGCCATCATTGACCAGCCTTCGAGCCATGTGCAATCCGAAGAAGGATCAAACGCACCCGGATAAACCACCGGATCAAACCAATCAAGCGCTGGTGATTCGCCTGCGGGCAGGTCTGTATTGGGCACCAAGCCCAGCATTCCTGTTCCTTCCTCAATCGCATAATTCAGCCCAGAAGCCATGATAGAATTGTTATTGGCTGTGAACGCATTTTGGAAGGCATTCTCAGCAGCTTCCGCAGCAGCAAGTGAATCCTCTGCACTTGACCACCCCGATCCCATGGTGATCGTAAACAGATCACTGGCCGAAGCGTCGGGTCCCAAAGCAGTGCATCCGTCGAATACATTTCCTGAAAAGGCCACTTCGTTGTTCTCAAATCGAGCATACGAATCCTCGCCAGAAGCTAAGTTTTCAATGTCAACCCCCCGTCCCCAATTGTAAAAAATCGAATTGTGGTATTCGCCTCCTGCATTGTCACGCAGGGTGATCGCACGGCGACCGGCATCCGCCCCACGACCGATGTAAGTGGCGTTGAAGATGACCGGGTGCGCATAGGGCATTCCGTCCTCCGGATCGGTGCCACCATCGTGCTCTCCGCCACGGTCGCCCTCGCCCTCTTCTTGCACGGTGCACCAAAATTGACCATAGCCCCTCCACCCTTCGTCATAATCAAATGAATCATCGCCACAAAATGCTGTGACCACATGTTTGATTGCCGCAGTGCCTCCAAAAAACTCAACGCCATCATCCGCATTGGAAATCACTTCGATGTAGTCGAGGGTTGTGCCAGCTCCAACACCCCCGAGCGTAAGTCCATTGATTTCGTTGCCCGCTCCAATGTCGGTGCCTCCGTGGCGAATGGACACGTACGTCATGGATCCGCTGCTGTCTTCATCATTTTCTCCACCGTATCGTCCGCGCGATTCAGTGTCCGGAATGCCCTCAATTTGAGTTTCACCCGGCGAGGAATTCAACTTTGCGTCTCCGAGCAAAATCACCCCTCCCCATTGACCCCTCACATTGAATGGTGTCGAACCATCCAAGGCATCAGCTTCAAAGGTGAAGATGATTGGGTTTTCGGCTGTTCCGTTTGCTTGAATTTGACCACCACGGGCTACGACCAAGGCCGATGCCTCTGCTCCTGATCCCGATTGCCCCTTGATCACTGTGCCTGCCTCAATGGTCAGGACATCTCCGCTGTTTACAAAGACAAACCCGTCCAAGACGTATGCATTGTCGCTCGTCCAAGTGGTTGTTCCGGTGCCCGAACCGCTGTCAGAAATGATGACTTGACCCGCAGATGGAACTGAAAAAAGCACCAGCGCCAAGCAACTGAAAAAACCCGTGTGTAAATGTTTCATCTCATCCTCTTGTTTAAATTTCGAGGACAAAATTGATGAACAGCCACTGCCTGGTGACTAACTCACAATGATATAAACGTTATTAAAACGTTACGACAGAAACGGCCAAGAAACGAGCAAGAAACGGGCTCGGGGAGTCGCGGCATCAGTCAGCCCAAACCCGCAGCGTGCGCGGCGTGCTGGCCCGACTTGTAGAATTGGCATCTGCCGTCTCGCTGATGTGCACGATATGCAATCCCCGGCTGCCCCAATCGCTCAAAGCGCGCTGGTGCTTACCGGCAGGCACTTGCTCGGATCGAACCCATCGCCCGTCGAGGGCATAGACGTCCAAGGTGACCGCCTCGCGGTTTTCGATGTGCAGGAATTCATCCGACGCCCAGGCATTCAAGGACTCATCCGCATCCAAGCAATCGGGACACTCAATGTTTGTGACGGCTTCGTCCAAGGTGATCAAAGTCCCCGCATAGGAATCGCCGGCATTGCCATAGGCTCCGTTCGACGCGAGCATACTGGCGTAAAATGTTACCGGACCTTCGCCGCCCGCCGGAGCGCCCCAAAACAAACCGAATGTATTGGAAGGGCTGAGGTCATTCTGCTCCACAATG
>CAJQMI010000025.1 GCA_905479395.1 uncultured Flavobacteriales bacterium | reverse complement strand
TAAACTGACTAGAATTTGACGAATTTGGTGCCATGCCAGAATCGCACCCCTTTGACAAATCCATATTAGACAAGCTCGAAGCCCTTCAAGCCAAATACGCAGCGATGGGTCAAGACTTGAATTCCTACTTAGATGGGCTTCTCCACGCTGATTTTTTGACCTATTGGGATTACATCAATTTGGATACGTTGTTGAGCTTACAGCATCCCATTACGCCTTTTCCAGATGAAGAGATCTTCATCATCTACCATCAAATCACAGAGCTTTATTTCAAGTTGTCTCTCCATGAATTTCAGCAACTGCAACAGGCAGATGCAATGGATTCCAGTGTCATGCTCAAACGGGTAAATCGAATCAACCGCTATTTCGAAGCCTTGACGCACAGTTTTGAAATCATGGTCGATGGCATGGATAAAGATCAATTCTTGAAATTCCGCATGTCCTTGCTTCCCGCAAGTGGATTTCAGAGTGCGCAATACCGGATGATTGAAATTCACGCCACCAGCTTCGATCGTTTGCTAAAAGAGGAATTTCGGGCTGCACATGCCGACCACACGCCGGGTGATTTAATGGGCCTTTTTGACAAAATCTATTGGAAAGCCGGGGCCGTCGAACTCTCCTCTGGAGATAAAACGTTAACGCTAAAACAGTTTGAGCAGAAATATGACGACATCCTTATGGAGTTGGCCGAAAATTGCTTCGGCGCCAACCTCCGATCGTTTTGGAAAAATCTCGCTCCAGGTCAACAGACAGATGAATTGCGCAATGCTCTGCGTTGGTTGGATGTGAACGTAAACATCAACTGGCCTTTGAGCCATTACAAAAGTGCCGTACGCTACTTGCAAAAAAATCCGGAAGACATTGCCGCAACAGGAGGGACAAATTGGCAAAAATACCTGCCCCCTCGGTTTCAAAAGCGTATTTTCTATCCAGAACTTTGGAACGAAACAGAACAGGCAGAGTGGGGCAAAGGCTGGGTTGAAAAAGAAGTGTTTGGAGTGAAATGATTGCACGGACTCTCAACCATCAAATTCCCGGATTTGCCGCGCTATCGATCATCACACTTGCGATAATAGGACTCGCTATGGGATGCAATGCCATTCCTGAATCCGCTCGAATGGAAGTTGCCACTCCGAATTCTCCAACCGAACCTCTTGAGAGGTTTGGGCTTCTTTGGGAAGCATTCGATTCGGATTCGGGGGTTATCGCATCTGGGCAATCGCTGTCCCATATATTGAGTCCGGCAGGAATGAGCGCAGGTGAAATCGCACGCCTCACCCAAGCCACGAATGATGAATATGATGTGCGAAACATGCGCAGTGGAAAATCCTGGTGGATTGCATACGACCGAGACTCATCAGCAACAGCTGCACACTTCATTTACCAGCGTAACGCCCGAGAATACGCTCGTTTTTCACTTCAAGAACCATACGCAGTGGCATTGGAAAGCCTTCCTGCAGACACTTTGATACAGCGCACCAAGGGAACGATTGAGAATTCGCTCTACGTCGACCTTGATCGGCTCGGTGCGCCCACCTCCCTCGCACTTGCTATGGCAAACGTTTACGCTTGGACCGTTGATTTCTCACGGCTTCAAAAAGGCGATGACTTTGATGTGATGTACGAGCGCACATACGTCAATGGCGAACCCATGGGCATGCCCCGGGTGATTGCCTGCCATTTTCAGCATCGAGGACGGGCGTTGCCTGCTTTCCGATACGACCAAGGCGAAGGGTATGACTATTTTGACGAAGCCGGCCAAAGCTTGCGAAAAGCGTTCCTCAAGTCACCTGTCGAATTCAGCCGAATTAGCAGCCATTACAACCTCAAGCGATTTCATCCCATTCTGCAGAAAACCAAGGCTCATTACGGAACCGATTACGCTGCGCCCAAAGGCACGCCCATCCTTGCTGTGGGTGATGGTGTTGTGAGTAAGTCAAGCTACACAAAAGGCAACGGGAAATATGTCAAGATTCGCCACAACAAGACGTACGAAACCCAATATTTGCATATGTCACGAAGGGCCGTATCAGCTGGCGAAAGCGTAAAACAAGGTCAAGTCATCGGATATGTAGGCTCCACAGGACTGGCCACCGGACCCCATGTGTGTTTTCGATTTTGGAAGAACGGCAAACAGGTGAATCATTTGCGTGAAGAATTCCCTCCTTCTACTCCAATTGAAAAGGAAAAGATGAATGCATTCCAAGCGACTGTGCAAGAGCTGAGCACGGCCATATCTGCACTGAGCGTTGCCCGAAAATAAAGTAACGCACTGTCTGTGCTGTGACGTTGTGCAACCATTCAGAATCCGTTCCTGTTATAACCTTGAGCCTTCGGCTTGAGTGGCGCCAATTCCATGAGTTTGTGATAACCTGCAAGAATTCACAAAAGACAGGAGTCTGGTGCCACTTTCTTTGGCCTCACAACCGGATCATCACTGAGCTTGAAAGGCTACGCCGTATCGCTTCATTTGTTGCACCATAGAATGCAAGCCATTCGCCCGAGTAGGGCTCAAATGTTTGTCCAAACCGATTTTTTCAATGAACCATAAATCGGATTCAGCGATGTCTTTTGGCGGCAAGCCATCCAAAACACGCACCATCAAAGCGACCAACCCCTTGGTGATGATGGCGTCACTATCCGCATGAAAGCGCACAGATTGGTTTTCATCCTTACTGGCCAGCAACCAAACACGGGACTGACACCCTCGAATCAAATGCTCGTCCATGCGGCTTTCATCAGGCAGGGCATCAAGTTCTTTCCCCATTTCAATGAGCTGCTCGTACTTCTCCATCCAATCCTCATAAAATGAGAATTCCTCAACGATCTCTTCTTGTCGGCTTTGCAGTTCAGCGTTCATCGAAATGGGTTCAGCTTATAAAAATCAACGCAACATCTTCAGTGCACGTTCCACGCCTTGAACCAAAGAATCGACTTCTTGAAGCGTGTTGTAGGCCCCAAAAGAGGCTCTCACCGTGCCTGGAATGTCGTAGTGATCCATGATTGGTTGGGTGCAATGATGTCCGGTGCGAACGGCAATTCCTTGTTGGTCGAGCAACGTTCCCAAATCATAGGGGTGCACACCGTCCACAATAAAACTCACCACACCTGAAGTAGATGGTGCTGACCCGATGAACTGTAGTCCATCGATTTTCCCCAACTGATGCCGTGCTTGAGAAGACAAAATGGTTTCGTGTTCCATGACCGATTTCAAACCGACGCCTGTCAACCATTGGAGTGCGACACCCAAGGCAACTGCACCGCTGATGTGCGGCGTACCTGCCTCGAATTTGTGCGGCAACCCGGCAAAGGTTGTGCCTTTTTCCAGGCTGACTTCATCGATCATTTCACCACCACCCCGCCAAGGGTTCATCGCTTCCAAAATCGATTTTCGACCGTATAGGACACCAATGCCTGTGGGACCATAGGCTTTGTGGCCGGAGAAAACATAAAAATCACAATCCAGTTCTGCCACGTCCACAATCATATGGGGCAGTGCTTGAGAGCCGTCGATCAAAACCGTTGCTCCTGCCGATTTTGCCATGCTTGTCAATCGTTGCGCATCATTGATGGTGCCCAACGTGTTGGAAACATGCATGAACGCCACCATCTTTGGATTAAGTTTCAATTTTTTTTGAAAGTCATCCTCATCGAGTGTCCCGTCTGCAAGAATGTCCACCGCCTCTACTTTCGCTCCCTTCTCTTGGGCGAGCATTTGCCAGGGCACGATGTTCGCATGGTGTTCCATGCGGGTGATTAAAATGACATCGCCCGCACCAATGTGTTCTCGGCCCCACGCTTGTGAGACCAAATTAATCCCGTCTGTAGCCCCTGCTACCCAAATGATTTCTTCGAGGTGAGCTGCCCCGATGTGGTACTGAACCGTTGAGCGCGCGCGTTCAAAAGCATCTGTAGCTTGTTGCGAAAGGGCATGCACACCTCTGTGCACATTGCTATGATAATGTGAAAGGTATTCCCGTTGTGCTTCAATGACCGCTATCGGTTTTTGAGCAGATGCTGCGTGATCTAAGTACACAAGGGGTTGCCCGTGTACCTCCCGTTCCAAGATTGGAAATTGTGAGCGGATTGCTGCTGTGTCCAAAGCGCTAATCATGCGGATTCTAACGTATCGTTCCACGTATCCCAACCGTGTTTTGTGGCAAGTCGATGCTCCACTTCCATGCGCACCTCCTGCACCGCAAATCCATCCAACACATCACCTATGAAAGCGTGAACCAACATGGCTTTGGCTTCTGACTCGCCAATGCCGCGTGACCGCGCGTAAAACAAAGCCTCTTCATCAAACTGACCAATGGTGCAACCGTGGCTGCACTTCACATCGTCTGCATAGATTTCCAATTCCGGCTTGGCATTGATTGTTGCCTTGTCGGTCACAAGGATGTTTCCGTTTTGCTGGTACGCGTTCGTCTGTTGAGCATGAGGTCGGACAAACACTTTGCCGTTGAACACTCCGGAACTTGAACCATACAAAATGCCCTGGTATTGCTCCGAACTCGTGCAGTGCGCTGCGCAGTGATCAACGGTGGTGTGGTTGTCCACAAATTCGTTGTCTTTCGGAAGGAAAAAGCCATTCAACACCGCATCGCAACCCTCTCCATCCAATCGAAAATTCAGGTCATTTCGAACCCATTTTCCTTGGATGGTACCGGTATGTACCCGGACCTGACTCGCTTGCGCTTGGTTGATTTGCTCGAAGGCCAAATGATGCACTTGACCCGCTTCATCTTGTACTTTATCCAATGCCACGGTGGCGCCACTCGCCACATCCAATTGCATCATGATGTTGACCATGCCAGATGCCGCCTCATTGGAAGTGCTCCAATGAATGAGCTGCACTTGTGCATTGGATTCAACCTGAATTTCATGGCGCAAAAAGTTGGCGCTTTTTTGACCGTGGGTGTGATGATGCACGAGCAAAGGACGGTCCAAAACAACACCTTTATCGACGTGCAACTTCATGCCTTCTGTCGCATGCGATTGATTCAATGCCGCAAACCAATCGGATTTTTCCAAGTTGCCCGCTTCTGCTGGTGCGGAAGCTATCATCGAAACCGGTTCGCAACGCACCCCGCTGTGCACGGGCAAATCACTCGCTTCTGCGTCGAACATGCCGTTGACAAACACAATTCGGTACGCATGCAAACCCGGCACTGGACAGGCTTCACAGCCCGCAGCTTGTATGGTTTGCACCTTTGGCGCCTCGTATGTGGTCCAAAAACCGGACACGGGCGTATGCTTCCATCTCTCCACTCTGCGGTGGGGAACAGGCAATTCTTTCAAATACTCTGTTGCCAAACCTGTCCCTGTTCGGAGGTCAGCGAGGGCGGCTAATAGCGCTTCACCTTTGGCCTGGGTGGCCGGATGAATGTTTGGCTTGCGCTGCAAGTCCATGACGATGGGTTCTGCCGTTCCGGTCATGCGATGACGTCTTCCTTGATCCAATCGTATCCCTTCTCTTCCAATTTCAGCGCTAAATCTTTGTCGCCAGACAAAACGATTTTTCCATCCACCAGCACGTGAACAAAGTCTGGAACGATGTAATCCAAAAGGCGCTGGTAGTGCGTGATGACCAAAAAGCTCCGATCAGGAGAGCGCATCGCATTCACTCCATTTGCAACAATGCGCAAAGCATCGATGTCGAGGCCTGAATCGGTCTCGTCAAGCACTGCAAAACGCGGCTCCAACATGGCCATTTGGAAAATCTCGTTGCGCTTTTTTTCGCCGCCTGAGAAACCTTCATTCACAGAACGATTGCGCAATCGACCGTCCAGCTCTACCAAGGAAGCCTTTTCCTTAACGAGGTTGAGGAAGTCCTTTCCTTTTATTGGATCCAATCCTTCATGCTCGCGCTTTCCATTGACGGCAGCACGCATGAAGTTGATGTTGGAAACCCCGGGGATTTCCACGGGGTATTGGAAAGCCAAGAACAATCCTGAGCGCGCACGCTCTGTAGCGTCCATTTCCAAGAGATCACGGCTTTCAAAATCAACAGATCCTCCTGTCACATCGTAGTCTTCGCGTCCTGCGAGAACCGATGCCAAAGTGGATTTCCCGGAACCGTTTGGCCCCATGATGGCATGGACTTCTCCCGGCTTGATTTCAAGGTTAAGGCCTTTCAAAATCTGAGTTTCCCCGATCGAGGCTTTGAGTTCTTTGATGTTTACCATTATCCTACGCTTCCTTCCAATGAAATGGACAAGAGTTTTTGTGCTTCCACGGCAAATTCCATGGGCAACTGGTTCAAGACTTCTTTCGCGTATCCGTTGACGATCAAGCTAATCGCTTGCTCCTCATCGATGCCACGCTGCAGGCAATAAAAAATCTGATCTTCTCCGATTTTCGACGTCGTCGCCTCGTGCTCCACTTTCGCAGTTGGATTTTTGACTTCGATGTAGGGAAAAGTATGAGCTCCGCTCGTATCCGTCATCAGCAACGAATCGCATTGCGAGAAATTTCGAGCGTTGTCTGCAGAGGGCATAATCTGCACCAAACCGCGGTAGCTGTTGTGGCTTTTGCCCGCACTGATTCCCTTGGAGATGATCGTCGAGTGGGTGTTTTTGCCCAAATGAATCATCTTCGTTCCGGTGTCTGCTTGCTGTGCGTTATTCGTCACTGCAACACTGTAAAATTCTCCAACACTGTGGTCGCCTTTCAAAATACAGCTCGGGTACTTCCAGGTCACAGCCGAGCCCGTTTCGACTTGCGTCCAACTGATCTTGGAGCGGCGATGGCATATCCCACGCTTCGTGACAAAGTTGAAAACACCTCCTTTGCCCTCAGCATCGCCGGGATACCAATTCTGGACGGTTGAGTATTTGATTTCTGCCTCATCAAGCGCAACCAATTCAACAACTGCGGCGTGAAGTTGATTTTCATCGCGCTGCGGCGCCGTACAACCTTCGAGGTAACTCACGTAGCTCGCCTCATCGGCCACAACCAAGGTTCGTTCAAACTGACCTGTTCCTGATTCGTTGATGCGGAAATAAGTGCTCAACTCCATGGGGCAGCGCACTCCCTTGGGAATGTAGCAGAATGAGCCGTCGGTAAACACCGCTGCATTCAGTGCCGAGAAAAAGTTGTCCTTGGTCGGGACCACACTTCCGAGGTACTTTTTTATCAGCTCAGGGTGCTCCTTGACCGCATCGCTCATGCTACAGAAGATGATGCCCAATTCGCCCAATTTTTCTTTGAAGGAAGTTGCCACCGAAACCGAATCCATCACGAAATCAACCGCAACGCCCGACAATCGCTTTTGCTCTTCCATTGAGATGCCCAACTTGTCCATGGTCTTCCTCATTTCTGGGTCGACCTCGTCCAGGGAATTCAACTGCTTTTTTTGCTTCGGGGCGGAATAATAGCTAATTGCCTGATAATCAGGTTTTTTATATTGCAAATGAGGCCAATTCGGCTCTTCCATTTTTTTCCAAACTGCAAACGCTTCTAAGCGCCACTTCAGCATCCATTCAGGCTCTTCCTTTTTGGAAGAAATCAGCCGAATGATGTCTTCGTTGAGGCCTGCAGGAGCTTTGTCGGACTCAATGTCAGTGGTGAAACCGAATTCATACGATTTACCCGTGACCTCCTCCAATACCTTATCGTTCCCGTCGTATGCCATCGGTATGAATCAAATGTTAATGCCCTTGCGGTGGTGTTCTTACAATGAAAAACTCTCTCCGCAGCCACATGTTCTGTTGGCGTTGGGATTGTAGAACTGGAAACCCTTTCCGTTAAGCCCTCCACTGAATTGAAGTTCTGTGCCCACGAGGTACAAATAGCTCTTGCGGTCTACAACAACTTTGACGCCGTTGTTTTCAAAAACTTCGTCCCCTTCTCCCATATCGTGATCAAACGTCATTTCGTACAACAACCCAGAGCAACCGCCACCCTTTACACCAACGCGCACGAAACTCCCTTCCGGATGCTCATCTGCACTCAGCAATTTGAGCACCTCATCCCTTGCGCTTTCATTGACTGTAATCATCGTGTTTCCTTTGTTAGTCCTGACAAATATACTTTATTTAAAATCATTCTAAACTGCTGCGGCAAACGCACAACCATCGAATAACATTGATTGGCACATCATTCGTTTTTATCTCGCATATTTGGACTCCGAAACAACCCATGTCCTCCAAATCCTCCCCGTCACACCGGCCATCTGGCGCACAAATCACCACTGCGGTGACCACGACTGTGGGCATGAGCCTCACGCTCCTGCTCATCGGATTGCTCATTGTCATTGGGTTCTTGGGGGTGCATTGGGAACAACAACTGCGGCAAGAAGCGCGCGTTCAGGTGTTCTTCCAGCGCGAAGTGGATGCAAATGTGCTCCTCGAAAGCAAAGAATTGCTACGAACCGACCCCGCTGTCGAATCCGTAACTTTCATTGAAGCAGAAGCCGCGAGCGCCGATTTAGAGGCACAACTCGGGGAATCATTTGTTGACTTTCTAGGGTACGTCCCTCTGTCCGATGTTATGGACTTGCGCATGAAACCGGATTGGAGCACCACAACTGAATTGAAAGCAGCGGTGAGTCGCATGGAACAAATCCCAGGCATTTCCGAAGTGGTCTGGCAGTCCGAATTGCTGGAACAAATCGAACAAACCATCGAACGATTGGTGGTCCCCTTGGCTGGTCTTGCATTGCTTTTCATGTTTGCGGCTTTTGCACTCATGAACAATACCATCAGGCTCACCATATTCGCTCGGAGGTTTGTAATCAAAACAATGCAACTTGTTGGCGCTCATCCACGCGCAATTCGCTCTCCTTTTATTCAACAAGGAGTTTTTTATGGGGTGATCTCGGGTGGGATTGCGTTCTGCGCCGTCAATGGAATCCTATCCTTGGTGACGTTTCAGAATACGGCACTGCTCGAACCGTTTAGCCTCATTTACTTGGTCATTTTATTCGTGATTCTCACCTTCATTGGAGGGGTGTTTGGCGGAGTTTCAACGGCGATAGCCGTCAATCGATTTCTGAGGAGCCGATTGGACCGGTTGCACTAAATTTGTCATTCATGAAAGATTCCACCGAACGTTCAGCCGGATTTGCTTTTCAGAAATCAAACTACCAATGGCTCGTTGCAGGCCTCGGACTTTTGGCAGTGGGTTACATCCTGATGTCTGGAGGTGCAGCTGAGGATCCAACCGCTTTCAGTGAAGAAATCTTCAATTTCCGGCGCATTACCCTTGCGCCGATTGTGGTTCTTGGCGGCTACGGAACGATTTTTTACGCCATCCTCAAGCGCTGATGTCCCATTGGGAAGCCATCGTCCTTGGACTGATCCAAGGATTGACCGAATTTTTGCCTGTGAGCAGTTCGGGACACCTCGAGTTGGGCAAGTCGCTGTTTGGCCTGGCAGAGGTTGACTTGACGTTTAGTATTTTGGTACATGGAGCTACAGCGTGCAGCACCTTGGTGGTGTTCCGCAACGATATTGCTCAACTCATCACGGGTACACTCACCTCAGATTTGGACCGCAGAACAACTTCTCGGAATTACATTTTTTGGATTGCCGTCTCCGTGATTCCAGCTGTTCTTGTCGCTTTCACCATGCGGCATGCGTTGGAAGATTTCTTCATCAACCATCCAAATCGAGTGGGATGGTCATTGTGCGCAACAGCGGTGATCTTGTTTGCTTCAGAACGGTTGAAACCAAAAAAACAGAATATTTCACTGAAGACAGGGCTGCTCATTGGTTGCGCGCAAGCGTTTGCAATTGTGCCTGGAATCAGCCGATCGGGCTCTACAATTGGAGCAGCGATTGCGCTCGGCATATCCAGAGAAGAAGCAGCGAGGTTCAGTTTTCTCATGGCCCTTCCCGTCATTTTCGGAGCCACCGCACTTGAGTTGCTCGACCTCTACAAAGATGGAATCGGACAGGGCGCCTCCGTAAGCTGGCAGTCTTATGCCCTCGGAGCTGCTGCTGCATTCACAAGCGGATGGGTTGCGTGTCAGTGGAAGATTCGATTTGTCAAGCGCACCAAGATGCATACGTTTGCGGTTTACTGCTTAATTGTTGGGGTCTTGGCCTCGATTTTACTTGCTTGATATGAACTTTAGAATTTCAATCACCCTCTTCTTCGGGGCCATCCTTTTGGCGGGATGTTCAAACGTGACTTTCGAGGAACCCATGCCTCAGCAACGAAGAAATTTGAAAGACTTTCCTGACAAATGGCAAGGAACATGGTCAGACAATGAACACCTGACGTTGGTCATTCATCCAACTTCGTTCTACGATGAAAATTCGCCTGCAGACTCAATGGTGATAGGCACCGATGTATTGATCAGACGTTTCCATGGTTATCTGGTGTTGAATCAAATTGGCGACAATGGCCAATACCAAGTCGTGCTTGCACGGCGATGGAAAGATGAAATCAAGGTATATGCCTTTGACTCCAATGAAGCCGCGATGGCTGTGTGGCAACAGGTCCTCCATGGTTCTTTCGAGGCACGTTCAGAGAACCCCTTGGAAAAAGAGACCTACATACTAAAGCCTGAGAACAACTTGGCCTTCCGCCAACTGCTAATGAACGGCGGAATCACACTGTCAAGCACCCTTGTGCGAAAAGACGAAAGAGCTGGATTGAAACCCGCTTAGGTCAAATCATTCGACGCCACCACATCCCAATTGATGCGCTCCATGAAAGCGGTGATGTAGGCCTTGCGGTTGTTTTGATAATTCAGGTAATAAGCGTGTTCCCAGACATCAATCCCGAGCAACGGGGTTCCTGTTGATTCGGCTATTCCGCTCATCAATGGATTGTCCTGATTGGGGGTGCTCGTCACTTTCAGGGCGCCATCTGAATCGCGCATCAACCAGGCCCAACCCGAACCAAATCGGGTCGCAGCAGCGGTCGAAAATTCCGTCTGGAATGCGTCCAAAGAACCAAATGTATCTTCCAGTTCCTGTTTCAAATTTCCCTCTGGTTCTGGGGCGCCACCCGGGGTCAAGGTTCGCCAGTACAACGTGTGATTGTAGTGTCCGCCGCCATTGTTGCGCAGAGCGGTGTCGCCTGGTTTTAGTGACTTGAGCAACTCAATCAGAGTGAGATTGTCCAGCGCGCCTTCAGCAGAACGCAAAGCACGGTTCAACTTGGCCACATATCCGGCATGATGCTTGCCATAATGAACCTCCATGGTAATCGGATCTATGGCCGGTGACAAGGCCGAAAAATCATATCCCAACGGCTCCTGTTCATACAAGAACGGGCGAGTCTTGCTGCCTTTCACTTTTGGAGCATCTGCAGGATTCGAGCCTCCACAACTCGCTAACGGTGCAATCAACATGCCGGCACCTGCTGTGCTAGCCAATTTGATGAATGTGCGTTTTTTCATACCACAAAGATGCGTCTTCCACGGTTACATGTGCACATCCAACACAATGCTTGTGCACGTAGCATCGTTCAAGTCAGTAGCTTCGAATTGCTGATCATGCGCAACTTTAAAATCATTTTCCTCATTTTTTTTGCTGCCTGCGCAATAGCGGCAGGCGTCGGCGTCTATTGGCTTTCCCAAAATGAAGGAAAAGCGGAAGCTGCAATTCTTGAGGCATTGTCGGAACGATTGAAAACAGATGGACACATCGAATCCATTCACCTCGATGCATGGTCTTCTTTTCCGCATATTTCATTGGTCCTGAACAATGTGCACATTCTGGGGTCAGGTGACTCCCCAGACACCCTGCTCCAATCACCGAGCTTATCCCTCGAATGCAACGCTTGGAAATTGGTTCAAGGCCAATACGAACTTCGAGCCCTGCGGATTGAGAACGCTGAAATTCAACTCACACAGGATGCACAGGGGGTTTGGAATACCGACGTATGGAAATCCTCTGAAGATTCCTCTTCCACTTCACTTTTCGCCATCGATGAGCTCTCAATTGACGCGTCGAATGTCACCGTGAAAGACCGTCGAATCGCTGTGGACTACGCTTCGGCTTCACTCGCCTGGTTCGAGGGTGTTTTGACCGCAACTGGTTCTGGCAGAATCGGACAAATCGTTTCCCCTGATTGGAACACGTCCGTTCCCCTTACTTGGGACGCCTCTTGCACCTACGATGCTTCAGCCAATGAGTTGAAGCTCTCTATGGAAAAAGCTGATTGGATGCAAGCCACTTGGGAGTCGCAACTGACTTATGGCGAAGCAGGGTGGACAATCACAGGTGAAACACAAGGCCTCTCAGTGAATTCCGTCCTCGAACTCGTGCCGCTTCCGGATCCATGGATCACTTTAAAATCAGATGCAAAAGCCAACGGAAAATGGTCCTGGGAAAATGATGTGTTCAAATCCAATTGGCAAATCAATCCGAGCCATTGGCGTGTGCCATTGCCAGGGGAACCGGACCAAAACCTAGATGTGGACGCAAGCGGGAAATTGTGGCTGAAGTACGAAAACAGCAGATGGCGCGCAGACCTCCCTGCACTCAAAATCAAAACAGGCGGATTGCAGTGGCAAGGGACAATCAACGATTTCCTCTTGGACCGAGGAACATTCAAAGCCAACGGAACTGGAGAAATAAATTGGGTCGAGTGGGACGCAATGCCACTGGCCCTTCAATGGACCGGCAGCAGACCACAAACAGGAACAGCTTCTTGGACGGGCACAATTGCTGCCACAGGAAATGGCCTGTGGAGCGCCGAAGCCGACTGGAGTGCGCTCGATTGGCGCGGTACCTCAAACGAAACTTCTTGGGCGTTCAATGGCTCTGGCAAAATCACCGACGCAGCCTTGGTTGCCACGGATTTTGCCGCTGAATGGGATGCGTCCCACATTTCTGGCAACCTCTCCATGCCATCTCCTTTGGAACAATGGCGCCAGAAAACATCGCAACTCGAAGCCACTGTTCAAGTGGACCATTGGGCATTTACTTCAGATGAAAATGACTCTGAGAACCCAATCAGATTGGCAGATTTGCAGCTTCCTGCGGGAGCAGATTGGACCATTCAAGCATCTGTGAGTCATCTTCAGTATGGACTCTGGGCGATGGAAAATGTTGAAGCGATTGCCCGACTCACTCGGGATGTTTGGACCGTGAAACGATTCTCCGCGGCCACCTTGAGTGGCGAATTGCGGGGAGATGCAATCATTGAGTTTCCATCTGCTGAAAACGCCGTCATAATCGCTCACCCCAATCTTTCAGGGTGTGATTTGCATGAATTGTTTTTTGCTTTCGAAGATTTCCATCAAAAAACCCTCCGTGCTGAACATCTCACCGGCACGTTTGGAGCATCGGGGTCCGTGCAATTCGAATGGATTGAAGACGTGCGTTGGCAGCCTCAAACACTGGATGTACTTGGGACGGTTTCATTGGAAAGGGGCACTTTGAAGAACCTTGAAGCCTTTGGCGACATTGCAGATTATTTGAAGGAAAATCGAATGATGGCGCCACTTGTCGATCCTGAAGACCTTCGAAATAGGCTCCGGTACGTGGAAATCGAAGATCTTGAATCTGCGGTTTACATATCCAAAGAATCTGTGCAGCTTCCTCAGGTTGACATTCGCTCATCCGCAATGAACATTTCATTGGAGGGTGCATACGGATTGGATGAATCCCTGGACTATACCATGGGATTTGCCATGCGTGATCTACGAAACTCCCGCAACGATGAATTCGGTCGCATCGAAGATGATGGTCTTGGACAACAGTTTTTCATCGCAATGGAAGGAACGCTGGACGAACCGAAATACAGCTGGGACCGCGTTGCGCAAAAAAGCCACCGACGTGAAAATCTGCAGCGCGAAAAGGAGCTTCTCAAAACCTTGTTCCGAAGATCTTCCAACTGACCCTAATTTTGTCCCTATGAATTTTCGTAAAAAAGCGCTTGATCACATCGAATCTGCGAAGGAAGCTTTGATGCAGGAGCCGGCCAATCCGGCTGTGTGGAACCAACTGCGCAATGAACTGCACCAGGCATTGGTGGCCGCAACCTTGGCGGAGCACATGATGCCCGTGGACGAAGAGCAAGAGCAACCGGAAACCATGTCTGAACCGTTTCCAAAACCCCTCATTCATGAGGCGGTCGAACAACATTTTGAGCCGGAGCCTGAAGCTGTAGTTGCACCTGAAGCAGCTGCCGGGCCGAGCATTGCAGAGGCCTTGAGCGTGCAGCGCATTGCTTCCATCCAAAGCACACTGAGCATCAATGATCGGGTGCGGTTTGCAGGCGATCTCTTTGGCGGAGATGTCGAAAAACTCCTCAGTGCCTGCAGCAAGTTGGAACAAGCAGAGTCCTATGAGATTGCGGTTGAACAATTGGAAAAGCAAGTCCTGCACGATGTTGACTGGGGAGATGAAGAAGGGGCGCCTTACGAGTTTTTACAACGTCTGCGCCGTTTATTTGCGTGACCATGTCAGACTTTGAAATGCAACAGGGAGCCGTTTATCTCGTTCCTACCCCCATCGGCAACCTATTGGACTTTGCACCCCGATCCGTTGAAACACTGAAACGTGTGGACTACATCCTCGCAGAGGATACGCGCACCACCGGCAAGTTGATGAAGCACTTTGGAATTGAGACGACTTTGAAAGCGCATCATCAGCACAATGAGCATCGTGGCATACCAGGTTGGATCAGCGCTTTAAAAACCGGTCAAACTTTAGGTGTATGCTCTGATGCAGGCACTCCTGGCATATCGGATCCTGCTTTTTTATTGGTGCGCGCATGCGTCGAGAATGGTGTTCCTGTCATTTGCTTGCCGGGGCCCACAGCATTTGTCCCTGCCTTGGTCGTGTCTGGAATTCCATGCGATCGGTTTGTGTTCGAGGGGTTCCTTCCTCACAAAAAAGGCCGACAAAAGCGCCTAACTGCTCTGGCAGATGAAGAACGAACCGTGGTGCTCTATGAATCTCCTCATCGCATCATTAAGCTGTTGGAAGAAATCGGCACGCATTGCGGACCCGACCGAGCCATTTCGTGCTCCCGAGAAATCAGCAAACTGCACGAGCAAACGCTGCGCGGCACCTCTCATGCGCTCATCGAACACTTCACTGCCCACGAACCTCGGGGAGAGTTTGTGGTCATTGTTTCAGGCAAGAAATAACGAGGGACGAGCTTCTTAGAATAGTTTCCCGTGCAAGTCGCTGACCTGCCGAATTCCGATCAACTCCATGTTTCCCGTTTTTGGAGTGTCCAAATTCCGCGCATGGCCGCTGTAAAACATTCGCTTCATGCCCAAACGTGATGCTTCCGCCATGCGCTGATTCATGCGGGGAACGGGGCGTATTTCACCAGTCAGTCCGACTTCGCCAGCGAATACGGTGCCGTATGGCAATGGGACGTCCAATACACTGCTCAAAATTGCCGCCACCACAGCAAGGTCCAATGCAGGGTCTTGGATGCGCAATCCGCCTGCCATGTTCAAAAAAACGTCTTGGGTACCAAGTTTAAAACCGCAGCGCTTTTCCAGCACTGCCAATAGCATGTTGAGGCGCCGCAAATCAAAACCTGTGCCCGAACGCTGAGGTGTTCCATACACCGCAGAACTTACCAGAGACTGAACCTCGACAAGCATGGGACGAGCCCCTTCCATCGCCGCAGAAATCGCTGTTCCACTCAAAGTATCTTCATCCGAAGTCTGTCCCAAAAGCGCATTGGACGGATGGTCCACTGGAATTAAACCGGATCCACGCATTTCATACAAGCCCAACTCAGCGGTGGTTCCAAATCGGTTTTTCGACGCGCGCAACATGCGATAAGCATGGTGACGATCTCCTTCAAATTGAAGCACCACATCCACCATGTGCTCGAGCACCTTTGGTCCTGCCAAAGAACCTTCTTTGGTGATGTGTCCAATGAAGAAAACAGGGATATGATGTTGCTTCGCGTAACGGGTAAAAGCCCCTGCAGTCTCACGGATTTGAGAAACAGATCCCGGTGCGGATTCAACTTCTGGAAGAAACATGGTTTGGATCGAGTCTACGATAACTACGCTTGGCTTATTGGCTTCCAATTCCCGCAGCACAGCCTGCGCATCAGTCTCTGGAAAAACATACAGCGCGGGTGCTACATCACCTAGTCTTTCTGCGCGCATGCGCACCTGCTCGGGACTTTCTTCACCTGCTACATAAAGAATCCGCTCTGACTTTTTGGCCATTGCCAATACCGATTGGAGCATCAGGGTCGACTTTCCAATTCCCGGCTCTCCTCCCAACAATACCACAGCTCCTGGAACCACTCCTTTTCCCAATACCCGGTCAAGTTCTGGATCACCCGTAGACATGCGGTCCACTTCCATCACCCTCACATCAGCAAGTGGTTTTGCTTGAACAGGTTGAAGTCCTTTGCTTACAGATTGAATCGCCCTTTGGGATGGCGTCGCAGCTTTCACCGTAAACGCCTCAAGGGTGTTCCAAGCTTTACACCCCGGACATTGACCTACCCATTGGAGGGATTCATGTCCGCAGGAAGTACAGACGTAGTGCGTCTTTGATTTGGCCAAGCTCGAGGGTTTAAATCCGCGAAATCAGTCGCGAAGAATGGTCACCGCACCTTTGTACTCACGTCCATTTTCTGGCAACAACATCGTGTACCAGAACGTACCGGTCTCATCGTTGTTCGGCCTCCATGCGTCTTCGTTATCATAGGCATTGCTCGTGTAAACAAGCTTTCCCCAACGGTCGTAGATACGCATGTAAACGTCTTCATATACCTCCAATCCCGTGATGTAAAAGCTCTCGTTCATGTCGTCACCGTAATCAGGCGTAAACACGTTTGGAATGGTGAGTTCGCAATAGTCTACGAGCACCTCCCATTCTTGGCGAATGCCTCCAACTGCGCAAGGGTTGATGGCTGAACCGACCAGTGTAATTCCGTACTCCCAGCATTGTTGGTTCAACATCGAGCTCACTACCGTCATTGCATCTTGTGGATCTCCGAAATAAATCGTTGTGTCTTGACACTCGACCCACCATTCATACTCTCCTGCACCATCCTGATAAGCGGTTCCATTCCATGTTTGTGCGCTCAAATCAAAGTCGTACTCAACTTCTGGACACATGGTCAAAAAGTCTCCATCCTCCAGAATTGGCTCTGCGTCAATCGTAGGCGGCAAACCGATGTACAAATAAGTGCAGACCGTATTGGTTTCGCATCCATAAGGATCCGTGTAATCCATGCAAATTTCTGTGCCGTCATACGAACTTCCATCTGCCACTTCCCAGTTGATATCAGTTGAACCATCAGGCCATACAACCGTGTAGCCATCTGGCAATTCCGGAACAATCGCAGCAGTGCCGTCCCCGATGCAATCCACTGTCATGCTTTCGAGCGGTGAAGGGATTTCGCCCACAATGGTAATCAATGCACACGCCTCGCCTTGGCCACACTGGTTGCTTACCTCTACACAGAATTCACCTGTAGAGACAGCGGTATATTCCTCGGCAATTTCACCTGGAATCAGGTCGCCATCAATGAACCATTCAAATTCCAAATCGGGCGTATCTGGGCTTGTCGGATCGAGGTAAACCTCACCACCGTCGCACAAACTCTCGTCCTCCAGCTCTGGTTCGGGCGTGTATTGCGAATAAAGGGGCAGGGACGCTGTGGCGGTGCCGCAGCCATTTGTAATCACAACCGAAGCATTGTACGTTGTTGCATTTGAAAACGAAAAGTCGTTTTGAAATACGTCATCATCTCCAGGAGCAGACCAATTCAATCCAGCTGTTCCTCCAATGTCAATGACGTCAGCGAACACCGTAGTCGTTTCACCATTGCACAGCACATCATTCGCTGTTGACAATGTGACGGAAGGCTCTTCAGTAATCTCCACATCGTAGCAGTAATCCTGCGCACACGTCTCCTCCGTGAAACAAATCTCATACAAACCGTAGCCGGTAGGGAAGAAGTCTGTATCGTACTCGTTTGTGTTTGAAAAAGACCACGGTTCAGGACCCGAAAGGCAATTCCATGAACCCACCGCTGGTGAAGCCTCGCAATCTGCGGCAGTCAACAAAATTGTACCCGGCGCTAGATCGCTCAACTCAATCCCATTCTCGTAACCACAATTGTAGACGGTAACAGAAAGGACATCGGAATCGATGTTTGCATCCTCGTAGAAAATCAACTCCATCTCGTCACCTGCAGCAATGTCAAAATCAAATTGCGTAAAACCCGCTGACGAGGTAAGAATATAACTGTCCGTACCGTTGATGATCAACTCCATATAACTTCCTCCCCATCCAGAATCCTCATTGGAACTCATGTAAACGTAAAACGTTCCTTCTTCCGGACTCGAGAACCCTCCGTCAAACGAGACTTCGTTCGGTATGCCATCGCAAAATGGTTCTACCGTGGCCTCCGGGATATAAGACCCCACCGTTTCGATGATGAATACCCTTTGGCCTTGACAGCCATCTTCGTCCGTGACCAACAGACGAAAAACGCCAGCTGTGAGCTCAGCCCCTGCTTCTCCAATGGTTCCAACCACTTCGCCTCCGAGTCCATTCCAGTCTCCTTCCCACTCGTAAATGTTGTACCCTTCCTGCTCGAGCGAATCGACGATTGCCACAGTGGTTTGACCAGGACAAACCGAAGGGGGGTCAACTTCTACATCCGGAAGGAAATAAGGGCTCTGATCCACATAAAACTCCTCAACAACGGTGCATTGATCCAAATAACCCGTGACAAAAAATGTTCCGCCAAAGGTGTATGTGTTGGTGTTGCCCTCTGCTCCATTGGACCATATGATCTCGTCAAAAGCACCAGCAGCTGTGATTTCCACTTCTCCTCCCGCACAAATTGCTGTGTTGCCCTCCAAGACCAAATCAGGCAATTCGATGTTGAGCACTTCGATGACCACCGTCAATTCCGTGATGCCTGTAGGTGCTCCGTCGTCTGTTGCGGTGATGTTGATTTCATTGAGACCAACGTTCTCTGGCAACGCGGTGAATAATCCTGTTATGTTGGCCGTTTCTCCATCCGTCAATTCATAATCCCATCCAACTAAATCGTTGGTCTCGACAGTGATCATCTGGTTGGGTTCTGGGCCCAAAAAGCTCATGTTGATGTCATAGGTGTTGCCCAAGCACATGAAAAGCGTGTCACAACCCAAGCTTCCCGTTGGGAAAGGGTTGATGTTTTCGCTATCCTCGGAAGCATCCATATTGAAAATGCGGTAGTCCAACCAGTTGACTCCGTCATCGTTGCCGGGTCCTGTGCCCTGAGGTCCATTGTAGGTGTCGTCCAAGGTGTTGAACCGGCCAAACTGCAGGTACGGTCCAAAGTCCGGTGCTGCATCCATTCCGACCGTTGCGGGACTATCGCCACAACATCCCGCAGAACCACCAACATCACCGTGGGCCCAGTTCATGTCGAGGTAACACATCTGTGTATTTGCTCCGTCAGGCAGCGCACCGGAATCATCGCTCGTGATGACAATTTGGTAAGAGTTCAGCAATTCTGTGTTGTCGTTGTAGTATCCAACGTCAACAAAGTTGATGTAGACTTCTTCCTGAGTGACTTTATAATAAATCTCCCCTGATGTGGTGTAGTCCGAATCTGCCCAAAACCCGGCAATTTGAGCCACCTCATCTGTGGTAACCGGAAATTCTTCTGGCGTCCAATCAATCGTGTAGTTGTCGAACGAAACAGACCCTTTCGAATTCAAATAAAAACTATTGTAGACGATTCCGTAAAGCTCAAAATCAAAGTCAATTTGGATGGGAGGAGTTGAAAAATCCACGAACTCACCCGCTCCCGCAGTGTAATACATGTCGTCAACTGTGATTTGATTGTACGAAGCATCCGGCTCAATCCAACAATCACAGCCTCCTGTCTGTTGCATCCTCGCTTGCTTCCGAGCCTCAATTTCATCCGCATGATCGAGCTTCCACTGATCCTTGCGCTCTTTCAGAATTTTGCGCGCTTCGGTCTTATCAAATCCGTCCCACGCCCGCAAGATGATGTGTTCATCACGGTTCATGTTCAATACCGCTCCTTTAAATGAGCCGTACCGATCAAGAATGTCTTCAACCGTGGTCATTGACGGTTGCTCATACGCTTCACTATTCATCGAAAAATCAAGGCCATCATTGGTCAAATTTTGACCAAATGAAAGAACCGAAACAAGCAGTGAGGAGAGGACAAAACAGAATTGCTTCATGTAAATCAGGTTTTCATATTCAGAACTCATAAATCACTAAAAACGTTGCGTTCTCAACAATTTTGGATTCGAGAAGATTGTAAATATAGTACATCGGAGCGCCATAAGAAATAAGCAATGGAATATCCGGCAAAACGAACCCCTTGAGCCGTATTTTTGCGGCAGACGAATCCCCGATGAAGAACATCCGTAATTTTTGCATCATTGCCCACATTGACCATGGCAAAAGCACCCTGGCCGACCGTATGTTGCAAACGACTGGCACCATCAGCGAACGGCAGATGCAAGATCAGGCCCTCGACGATATGGACCTCGAAAGAGAACGGGGAATCACCATTAAAAGTCACGCCATCCAAATGGCGTACACCTCAGCAAGTGGAGAAGAGTTCATCTTCAACCTCATTGATACGCCGGGACACGTCGATTTCAGCTATGAAGTTTCGCGGTCCATCGCGGCTTGTGAAGGCGCCCTGCTAATTGTGGACGCCACCCAAGGCATTGAGGCGCAAACGATATCAAATCTGTATCTCGCCTTGGAGCACGATCTTGAGATCATTCCCATTTTGAACAAAATGGACTTGGATTCTGCGGATCCTGAGGTCGTGGGCGACCAAATTGTAGACCTCATCGGCTGCACGCTCGACGACATCATCCCCGCAAGTGGGAAAAGTGGCCTTGGAGTTGACGAAATTCTCGAAGCAATTGTCGCACGCGTGCCAGCACCAAAAGGAGACGTTGAAGCGCCACTTCAAGCCATGATCTTCGACAGCGTTTACAATTCGTTTCGAGGAATTATAGCTTATTACCGGATCATAAACGGTCGTCTGAAAAAAGGAGACCGTGTGAAGTTCTTTGCGACCAATCAAGTCTATGTAGCGGATGAGATTGGAACATTGGGCATGGATTTATCGCCAAAAAAAGAAATGTCAGCGGGCAATGTTGGTTATATCATATCCGGCATCAAAGACGCTCAAGAAATCAAGGTTGGCGACACCATTACACTTGAATCGTCTCCATGCGAAAAGCAAGTCCAAGGATTCGAGGATGTGAAGCCCATGGTATTTGCCGGAATCTACCCCGTAGATACCGAAGATTATGAAGAATTGAGAGCTAGCATGGAGAAGCTCCAACTCAATGATGCGTCCTTGGTTTTTGAACCCGAGTCTTCTGCAGCCCTCGGTTTTGGATTCCGTTGTGGATTCCTGGGCATGCTCCACATGGAGATCATCCAAGAACGGCTCGAACGGGAATTCAATATGACCGTCATCACCACCGTCCCCAACGTGAGCTACCACGCATACACGAAAATGGATGAAATGCTCATCGTCAACAACCCGTCGGATTTACCAGAACCCAACCATTTGTTGCACGTCGAAGAGCCCTTCATAAAAGCACAAGTAATCACCAAGAGCGAGTACATCGGGCAGGTCATGAACTTGTGCATCGAAAAACGCGGTGTTTTAACGAACCAAGTGTACTTGACATCCGATCGCGTAGAGCTTTCGTTCGAAATGCCACTGGGTGAGATTGTTTTCGATTTTTATGATAAGCTGAAATCAGTCTCTCGGGGATATGCCTCATTCGACTATTTCCCAGATGAATACAAAGAATCGAAGTTGGTCAAACTGGACATCATGCTCAATGGCGATCCGGTGGACGCCCTCAGCGCTTTGATTCACAAAGACAACGCTTTCGATTTGGGCAAACGCATTTGTCTGAAATTAAAAGAACTTATCCCGAGGCAACAATTCCTGATTGCGCTGCAGGCGGCCATCGGAGCAAAGATCATTGCCCGAGAAACCATCAAGCCAGTCCGAAAAGATGTGACAGCAAAATGCTACGGTGGTGACATTACGCGAAAGCGAAAGCTCCTCGAAAAGCAAAAGAAAGGAAAGAAGCGTATGCGTCAAGTGGGCAACATCGAAGTTCCCCAAAGCGCCTTCTTGGCCGTTTTGAAATTGGACTGATCAGTCTTTCGGCTGAGGGTCAGCGATGGCATTTTTGTTGGCCAATTGACCACACGCTGCGTCAATGTCCTTGCCTCGCGATCTGCGCACATTGACGATGATGTTCCTAGATTCAAGCAAATCCACGAAGGCGTCAACGCTCTCGCTACTTGCCATTTCAAATTCTCCATCATCAATGGGATTGTACTCAATCACATTGACTTTACAAGGAACGTGTTCGCAAAATGCCGCTAACTCACGAGCATCATCCAGATCATCATTGAAGTCTTTGAAAATGATGTACTCATAGGTCACACGGGTGCCTGTTCTCTCATGAAAGTACTTCAGTGCCTCTGCCAACGCCTCCAAATTGTTGGACTCGTTGATCGCCATGATGCGGTTCCGCTTTTCGTCATTGGCTGCATGAAGTGAAAGCGCCAAGTTGAATCGCACTTCATCGTCCCCCAAGCGTTTAATGGCCTTTGCAATCCCTGCTGTGCTCACCGTGATCCGCTTGGGTGACATGCCCAACCCTGGTTCTCCGCAAATTCGATCGATGGATTCCAACACAGCGCTGTAATTGAGCAAGGGCTCTCCCATTCCCATGTAGACGATGTTGCTGAGGTTCTTATCGTAATGCCTGTCAGCCAGTCCTCGGATCATCTCCACTTGGTCGTAAATCTCAGCTGCGCTGAGGTTTTTCAGTAGTTTCAGTTTTCCAGTTGCGCAAAACTTACACGCCAAGCTGCATCCCACTTGAGAAGAAATGCATGCCGTCATGCGTTTGGATGTAGGGATAAGAACCCCTTCAACAACTTGGCCAGCACGGACGTCAAAAGCACACTTGATGGTCCCGTCTCGGCTGATTTGCTGATCTGACAAATCAATTCGATTCAACTCAAATTCAGCTTCTAACTTGGCCCGAAACCCCTTGGACAGGTTGCTCATTTCTTCAAATGAAGCCGCAGATTTTGTCCAAATCCATTCTTCTAACTGCTTCGAACGAAAAGCCTTTTCGCCCAACGCAACTACCGCTTCCTTCAATTCTTCTTGGCTCAATAGCCTGATGTCGCGCCGTTTCATGTGGGGCAAAGATAACCCTCGGCGGTGGCGCTACGGTTTTTCAAATGTCCCTTGGTCCTCTGCTGCTAAATTGACCTCCGTTTCAGGCTGTTCATTCACCATCAACTGGATCAGTTCCTGTCGCACTTCCTCACGTTTTCGAACGGCTACCGGAACTTCCTTGCCGTTCGGCAATTGCAAAACTCCTTTGCGATGATTGAAGGCCTGAACCGATGCCAGACGCACCAAAAATGAGTTGTGAACGCGCTTAAACAACGGGTCCTGAAGCATTTCAGCAATGCGTTTCAGATTTTTGGACACCGTGATTCGCTTCCCAGATTCCAGGTACAAGGTGGAATAGCTTCCTGATGCCTCCACAAACAAGATGTCGGCATGACGAACAAAATGCCGCTGCCCGGATGTGATCAATTCCACTCGGCGCCCCCCCGGCTTTGGTATTTCCTTTTCGGGTTGAACCCGGAGCTTGTGTGTGATTTGCTTGGCACATGCAATCAAATCGTTGCCATCCACAGGCTTCAACAAATAGTCGAATGCTCGCTTTCGCAGCGCCTCAACCGCGTATTCGTGGTAAGTGGTGCAAAAGACAACGTAGAAAAATCGATCCTTGAATCGGTCCAACAATTCCAAACCAGATTCGTGTGGCATCTGAATATCCAAAAACACCACTTCAGGTGTCAAGTCTTTGATCATTTGATACGCCTCCGAGGCGCTGCTCGCTGTCTGAATAATTTCAAAGTGCGGACAATGCTTCTCAATTTGACGGCAAATGGCCTGACGCGCGTGCATCTCGTCATCTACAACAAGGCATCGGATGGGTTGGCTCTTTTGATTCATGTGTATTCGTTCTCAACACAAATCAAATGATTGCAAGGGTTGAGCTGGTTGTCGGGTTTACACACGGCAATTGTGAATTTACAATTGGTCTTCAATCCATCATTGCTCCAGCAAACGGAGGGCCATATTGAGAACACGTCGGATATCCGACGGCAAAGGACCTTCTTTCCGTTTGTCCTTTTTGTAACCCGTTCGCACCACGACCAAGTCCAATAGAGGCACAGAAATGACCATTTGTCCGCGCAATCCTTCCATGCAACTGAATGGCATGCCTGAGTCGGTTTCGCCCAGCCAGATTTGATAGCCGTAATGTTCCGCATCGCATTCATCCGACATCGCAGCTATCGGCGTAAGCATTTCTGCCATGTACGTTGAATCGATCAACTGTTTGCCATTCCAATTCCCCTGATGATTGATCAATTTTCCAAACCGAGCATAGTCACGGGAAGTCGCATAATAAGCTGCAAAACAACGTTCGATTCCGCCTTCCTCATCGGGCGCATCCAACCCCCAAAATGCATCATGCTGAGCGCCCATTGGGTTCCACAGTCTGGTTTCCACCCATTGGCTCAAAGAGCCTTCATCCAGTCCTGCGATCAATTCGCCCAAAAGCATCGTATTTCCTCCTTCGTATTTCCATTCGGAACCAGGCGTTTCCTCAACGCGATAAGGCTCGAGCAATCCTTGAATATCTCCCCGGTAATAAGCCTTTGCCATGAAGCCGAATGGATTGGCATAATCCTCTCCAAAAGGAATGTGCGAGCGCATTTGCAGTGCCTCCTGGACGGTGAGGCCTCGACCACCATCGCCAGCAAATCGCGGGAGGTAATCGGCCAACTCATTTTGAACATTCACTTTGCCATCGCTCACCGCGAGGCCCAATGCCAAAGCCACAATCGACTTGCAGGCCGAAAACGAATTGGTCAAAGTGGTGTGGTCATGGCCTTGCCAATATTCTTCGAATAGCAATGTATCCCCATGCAAAACCAAGAAACTCGCCGACATGTATTCATCGTGCCAGGCCATTTCCTCCTCCGTGAACTCCATGTTCCAGCTTTTCTTAGCCACCCAAGGCGATGGGTTTTCAGCAGCAGCAATGGTTCTTAAGTCCCGAAATTCAATGTCATCGATGTTTGAATTGTTCCAACCTCGGGCGTACGTTTCAACGAGTCCTCCCCAAATGTATCCGTGGCCAGTGATGTAACTCAAGGCCACCACCGCTGCAACGATGATGAGGATTGTACGCGTCGTTTTCATGTTCCATGATTTTGCTCGAAGTTCCGGAAAAATCGACGGTTTCAGTCCCCCGAAATCAAATTCCAGTCGAACAGCTCGGTAAGATGCCCAATCATACGCTCGGAAACCTCCATTTGGTTGATTTCCTTTCCACATTCCTGCGCCAGAGAAGTAACTCCGCGGTCATCTATTCCACAGGGAACGATAAGCTTGAAAAAGTCCAAGTCTGTGTTCAGGTTGAATGCAAAACCGTGCATGGTGACCCAACGGGAACATTTCACCCCCAGCGCCGCAATCTTGCGCGCATCCATTCCTTGATCAGCGTCAATCCAGACACCTGTTAGGCCTTCAATCCGGCTGGCTAAAACACCATAGTCTGCACAGGTGCGAATGATGGCTTCTTCCAACATCCGCATAAACCTGCCAATGTCCGTATAAAATTGATCCAAATCCAAAATGGGATATCCCACGAGTTGTCCCGGTCCGTGGTATGTGATATCCCCACCCCGATTGATGGGAAAATATTCAACGCCCAATTCGTCCAATCGTTCTGGAGAAGCAACCACATTTTCAGGGTCTCCGGATTTTCCAAGGGTCAAAACATGCGGGTGTTCGACAAAAAGCAAATGGCTTTCCGGCAGATCCAATGCCGGATCTTCCGAGCCTTCACGTTCTGAAATTCCCGCTTTTTTTCGGGCAATCTTTCGTTGCACAATGGCCTGCATTAGCACTTCCTGTTGCTTCCAAACAGGCGTGTACGACGCACGACCCAACGAATGAAAGTGAACGCGGGGCTTCATCTCCGATCAGTTAATCTTGGAGAGAGCATCTTTGAGGTGATCGATGTTCTTGATATCCACCGGGTCCCAGCCCAAGTGCTCAGCCAAAAGCAAACTCAACCAGTCACCGAGGTGAACCAAATCGAAAAAACGTAGAATTTCATTCGATCCATCGCCCTCAACCACCACAACATCTGCGCCTTGATTCTGGAAAATATCCATGCAAACATCCATCCGAACGCGTGTTCGCGCATGATCTTCTGGGGTTTGAATGATCAAGGCAACTTCACTTTCTCCTCCGCCTTCCCAACCCACCAACTCGTTGTGGTTCATCTCTGGAAAAACATGGTGATTGCAAAGGGTTTTGCTGTTTTCATTCAATTGTTGCCGCCACCGAATGATCAAGCCTTCTTGGGCCGCATCGGAATACAGCATGATGCGGCGTCCTTCCACCAAATCCAAAAGCGCTGCAGCACGGTCGATGGTATTCTCTTGATTGGCAGTAAGATGCGCAGCAACTTCTCCGAAGGCTGAATGCATTGCATCTGGAACCAAGCCCGCAGAATGGAGCACGTGCATCACAGAGGTGAATGCATATCCAAATTGTGAACGAGGAGGCTGGCCACCAGGAAACCGCACGGAAGGCCAACCGTGCTCATCACACCTTCTACCCAATTCTCCGCCAGAAGTAATGGCCGCAATGCGTGCGTTTTTAGCGACTGCTGCATCCAAGGCCATGAGTGTTTCCTCTGTGTTTCCAGAATAACTGCAAACCAAAACGAGGGTTTCGCTTCCCACCCACGCTGGAATGGTATAATCGGAATTGGCTTGAATGAATGCTGGGCTAGAGCCAGCAAGCATTTTCGAAGCAATGGCTCCGCTGATGCCGCTTCCGCCCATGCCTAAAATCAACGCACTCGAAGGCTTCCAACCTTTCCAGTCCAGCGGCGTCTCCTCTGCGATGCGCCAAGCGTCTTTCATTTGATCCGGAAATCCGGTGATCAATGCCCTCATTTGTTCCATGTTCGCTCTCGTTTTTTGAATGCTCAAAGCTTATTCAGCCCAGGCAAAGGTAAGGCCAAATCGCACCATGCGCCCGGGTTGCAGCACTTGTCCTCGGTCAGCAAACTGCACATCAAAGAGGTTGTCCATTCGCACGCTTCCTTTCCAAAGCAAGGAAGCACCTTCATTGCCTTGAAAATTGACATCAAAGCCCCAAAGGTGCGTGAACAAATCGTCTGAGATGGACGACTGAACATTGCGATTTTGAGCACTCCCTCGCACCGAAAAGTCCAGTGGCCCTGCAATACCAAAATTCACCATGACATCGTATTTGTTCCGCATGTAATCGAAGACATAATTCGACGTAAAGCCGGACGCAACGCGATTGGCCTCAAGCCAAGATGCGCCAATGCGGGCTGAACGCACATAAAATTGTTCTGTGGATTCGGCCCGTTGATAGAGCATGGAAACATCTCCGCCGAAAAAGTCAACTTCGGCCACGTTGGTGGCCTCATACAAATCGCTTCCGTCGAATTGCACCCAATCAATCAAATCGCGTCCTTGACGAATAAATCGCGTCGTTTCAATGGAAAATTGATGCGACGATTGCGATGCCGAAATGTTCCAGCGTCCTCCGATTTCTCCTTGGTCTGCGTATTCCGATTTCAAATCTTCACTTCCTACGGCGCCCCCCAATGTGTAATACAAATCTGTGAAAGATGGGTGACGAACCGAACGACCGGCTGAACCAAAGACCACAATTTGATCGCCACGGCCAAAGGCCATTCGAGCATTCAATGCTGGAAGCAAGGAACTTCCGAAACGGCTGTTTTCGTTGACCGCCATCGTAGCGGTTACGGCCAGCCGATCTCCTGCCCCAAAGTACTTTCCTGAAACATATGCATCGATGTTCAACCGATTATCCTCATAAGCATAATCCGAATTCTCATTCACCAACAATCCAAGACGGTTGCTTAGAATTCCCTCCGAACGCGCATCCACCGCAGCTGTCCAGGTCATCGCCTCACCCAACCAACTCAGTTGGCCATTGATCGCCCCAACCACAGAGCGGTGCAGATTGGCTCCTTGGTACCATCCCGCCGCGGTATCGGGTGTGGCAAAAAGTGAAGGGGCAACGTAGTATCCATCATCTGTGAGCGCATACCAGTTTGATTCTTCTCGGTACAATTCGAAACGGTCGCTGTGCGCTCGCACGTGACCTGCTGCCGTTGCGTTCCAATTTCCTTGTCGCCTGGACCAAGCCAATTGCGCAACCGCAGCAACCGTTTCTTCATGTTGATTGGGGTAGGTCGAAGAATAGAAGTTCTGCGCGCCAAAGGATTTAGATTCTGCAGCAAATAGTGATTTCCACTGACTGAGTCCTCGTTGGTACCGTGCGCCCCAAAAAAACCGATTGATCTCCATATCCGAATTGGGAATATAGCCATCTGTTTTTGCCTGCGATAAGCTGAAACTGTGCCGCATTTTTCCGGTTGAAATTTGTGCATTGGCACGCAAACGCGTCCAATTAAAACTGCCCAATTCTGCTGTAACGCTCGCTTTCGTCCCTGCTTCATCGACAGAAGTCTCCATTAAAACGCCTCCGGCAAAAGCACCAATGCCAGCCCAAGGTCCAGACCCAGAACGCACAACTTCTACATGCCCCAAATCTTCAGGGTCAATTGGAATGTTCATGAGGTGATGCCCCGTATGTGGCGCTGACCAGCGAACGCCATCAATCCGCAATGCTGTTTGCTCGTATGATCCGCCCCGGATGCTTATGTCTGTTTGCACCCCCCAAGCTCCGCGCGTGCGCACATCCATGCCAGGAATAAATTCCAAAGCCTCCGCAATGGAAGCAGTCCCTCGCCATTCTGATGGCAACATCACTGTCGCTGACTTGGGAGATGACAACAAAGGCAAGGCATCAAAGCCAACGCCCAAAACGGATGCTTCAGACAAGTCAACCTTGATCTGACTGGTATCAGCTGCAAGAGGATCTGCGGCAGATACAATTTGACAACCCATAAAAACCAAAGCGAAAACACCGGAGAGAATCGAGCGCATGGAAAATAGCTTTTTGTGAATCGATGCAAAGCTAAACGTCTGAGGCAAACCAAGCGTCGCGATGCGGTTTTCACGATGTAACTTTGGGGCATGCAACGATCGGAACAAGAACGCGTGCGACGCGATTCACTGGCAACTCTACGAAAGATGGGAATCGAGCCCTATCCTGCAGCAGCATTTGAGGCAAGCCACAGGTCAAAAACCCTTGCGGCATCTTTTGAAGATGGCATGGAGGTCACCTTGGCGGGGCGCCTTATGAATCGCCGAATCATGGGCAAGGCTTCCTTTGCTGTTTTGCAAGACAGTGAAGGCACTGCTCAGCTCTACCTCAACAGGGATGAAATGTGTCCCGGAGAGGATAAGTCATTGTACAACGACGTTTTTAAAAAACTCTTGGACCGAGGTGATTTCATTGGAATCCAAGGCACAACCTTCACAACCAAAACCGGAGAGCAAAGCGTGAAGGTGAAAGCCCTCACGGTATTGTCTAAATCACTCAAGCCCTTGCCTTCCGTAAAGGTGGACGAAGATGGCAACGTGCATGACGCCTTTACAGATCCAGAATTGCGCTACCGCATGCGCTATGTGGACTTGGTCGTGAATCCGGAGGTGAAAAAGACCTTTGTAGCGCGTTCTCAGATCATCCGTAGCATTCGCGAATCATTTGACCGCGAAGGATGGTTGGAAGTCGATACTCCTGTGTTGCAGCCCATTCCCGGCGGCGCAGCCGCTCGACCATTCGTCACCCATCACAACGCACTGGACAGCGAACTTTACTTGAGGATTGCAAATGAGTTGTACCTCAAGCGACTCATTGTTGGCGGCTTCGAAGCCGTGTTTGAATTTTCCAGAAACTTTCGAAACGAAGGAATGGATCGCACGCACAATCCCGAGTTTACTGTGCTCGAGTTGTATGTTGCATACAAGGATTATCAATGGATGATGGAGACCACTGAGCAGCTTTTGGCCAACATCTGCCAAGCCGTTCACGGGGGCAATAAGGCCAACCTCAATGGGGTTGACATCAATTTTGCTCCGCCTTACCAGCGCGTAAGCATGCGCGAAGCAATCAAAGAGCACACCGGAATTGACATTGACGGAAAGACTGAGGAGCAACTCAGGGCAGCTTGCGAAAGCGTAGGCCTCGAGACGGATGCAACAATGGGCAAAGGGAAGCTGATCGATGAGTTGTTTGGTGAAAAATGCGAGCATCACTTCGTACAACCCACCTTCATCATTGACTACCCTGTGGAGATGTCTCCCTTGACCAAAGTGCACCGTGATGACCCCAATTACACGGAACGATTCGAATTGTTCATCAACGGAACAGAGGTAGCAAACGCCTATAGCGAGCTCAATGACCCCGATGATCAACGGCAACGCTTCGAAGACCAACTCGCACTCGGAAAACGCGGTGACGATGAAGCAATGTTCATCGATCAAGATTTCCTGCGTGCATTGGAATACGGCATGCCGCCAACGAGTGGAATTGGCATCGGCATCGATCGCCTGGTCATGATGCTCACCGATCAAACGTCCATTCAAGAAGTTTTGCTGTTTCCTCAAATGCGCCCTGAAGTGTTTGATGAAGGACCCGATGCTGCTGGCCTCAAATCAATGGGCATTTCAGAAGATTGGATTGCGCACATCATCGCCGCAGGATTTGAGTCCCCATCCGCGCTTGAAGGCATGAAGCCTGCCGGTTTGCGAGAGAAGCTCAACGGTTTTCGAAAAAAGAACAAATTGGACTTGCCTGCGCTTTCTATTGAGGAAGTTGAGGGTTGGTTTCAACCCGCTAATTAAGCCCGTATATCATGCCCGCTCCATTCCAAAATTCCACCGTGATCGACGTGCTAAAGTCAATTTTCGATCCGGAAATTCCAGTCGATATATATGAACTGGGCCTCATCTACGAGGTAAAAATCACAGATGATGGCTTTGTCCATATTGAGATGACGCTCACCTCTCCCAACTGTCCGGTTGCAGAAAGCTTGCCTGCGGATGTGGAAGAAAAAGTCGGCAAGATCGACGGGGCTACGGGTGCAAAAGTCACCATTGTTTTCGATCCACCTTGGACCCAAGACATGATGAGCGAAGAAGCAAAACTCGAACTTGGATTCCTGTGAACGAAGCTGAAACCACGCGCGGAATTGCGATTTTGGGCAGCACCGGTTCCATCGGAACACAAGCCCTTGATGTCATTCGCGAACAAAACGAACGACTACACGTCGAAGTGTTGTCTGCTCATCGCAATGCAAAATTGCTCATTGAACAGGCCCTTGAGTTCCGCCCCAATGCTGTGGTGATTGGACAACGTGAACTGTTTCAAGAAGTAAATTCAACCTTGTTTGACGCAGGCATCAAGGTGTACGCGGGCCCTGAAGCTCTGGAGCAAGTTGTGGAGATGGAAGGTGTGGACATGGTGCTCACCGCCTTGGTTGGCGCCGCAGGATTGCATCCCACTTTGAGCGCAATCCGCGCGGGAAAAAGCATTGCCCTTGCAAACAAAGAAACGCTTGTGGTCGCTGGAGAATTGGTCATGGCTGCGGCACTTCAAGCCGGGGTGGACATTCACCCTGTTGACTCAGAACACAGCGCCATCTACCAGTGCCTCGCTGGCGAGGTCTTAAACCCAATCGAGAAAATCATCTTGACGGCCTCTGGCGGTCCATTCCGAGGAAAGAATCGATCGCAGTTAGATGCTGTGACCAAGGCCCAGGCGCTCAAGCATCCCAATTGGGACATGGGTGCTAAGATCACCATTGACAGCGCGTCCATGATGAACAAAGGGTTGGAAGTCATCGAAGCGAAATGGCTCTTTGATTTGAAGATGGATCAAATCGACGTGGTCGTGCATCCGCAAAGCATCGTGCACAGTTGTGTGCAATTCGAAGACGGATCCATCAAAGCGCAATTGGGTTTGCCGGACATGAAATTGCCCATCCAGTATGCTCTGGGTTATCCCCATCGACTGCCCAATACATTTGATCGATTTAGCTTCATAGATTATCCGCAGCTGACATTTGAGCAACCCGATTTGGAAGCGTTCCAGAACCTCCAACTGGCTTTTGATGCAGGTCACAAAGGCGGCAACGCTGCCGCAGTTTTGAATGCTGCCAATGAAATCGCCGTCGCTCGTTTCTTAAACGATGAAGTATCATTCACAGGAATGACCGGTATCCTAGAGCACGCCCTAGCGACTGTAAGCTGGCAGGAAAAGCCCGATCTAGAGGCCTTGATTGCATCGGATGCCGAGGCACGCGCTGTGGCGCGTGAATTCAAGGCTTGAAGCCTTCGCAGACATAAGCCTGATCAAACAGTCATGATGTCTGCCTCTTTCGCAGACAATACCTCATCAATTTTCTTGATGAATTGATCCGTGAGCTTTTGGACTTCTGACTCTCCGTCTTTTGCCAAATCCTCGCTCAAACCTTCTGATTTAGCGGCCTTGATGAAATCATTCGCCTCCTTCCGTGCATTTCGCACAGAAACCCGCGCATGCTCGCCTTCAGAACGCGCACGTTTCGTAAGGTCACGGCGCCGCTCCTCTGTGAGTGGTGGAATGTTGATGAGAATGGACTCTCCATTGTTCATCGGATTCAATCCCAAATTCGCATTGATGATGGCCGTCGCAACCGGATCAAGCATGTCTTTTTCCCACACCTGCACCGTCAGCGTTCGCGCATCGGATGAGTTGACGTTGGACACTTGGCTCAACGGGGTCATAGAGCCGTAGTACTCGACCTTGACGCTGTCAAGCATTGCTGGGTGCGCTTTCCCCGCACGAATCTTTTGGAGCTCAGCCTCCATATGCTTGATTCCCTTATCCATGGCTTCACGCGCCATGTCCATTGCCATCTGAATTTCCTCTGTCATGACCTTACCGTTATTGGTTTACCAAAGTACCAACATCTTCTCCCGAAATCAAGCGTTTCAGGTTGCCTGATTTATTCATGTCAAAAACAACGATTGGGAGGTTGTTTTCATTGCAGAGTGTGATGGCCGTCAAGTCCATCACCTTCAAGCCCTTTGAATAAACTTCATCGAAACTGATTGTGTCGTACTTCACTGCATTTGGATCTTTCTCCGGATCGGCGCTGTAAATGCCGTCCACACGCGTTCCTTTCAAAATCACATCCGCATCAATCTCAATGGCCCGCAACGAAGCTGCAGAATCCGTTGTGAAAAATGGATTTCCCGTCCCTCCTCCAAAAATAACGACGCGCCCCTTTTCCAAATGTCGGACCGCGCGGCGGCGAATAAACGGCTCCGCAATTTGCTTCAACTCAATGGCTGATTGGAGCCGCGTATCGATTCCAGCGCTCTCCAATGCGCTCTGCAATGCCATGGAATTGATGACCGTAGCAAGCATTCCCATGTAATCTCCTTGGGTCCGCTCCATGCCTCCCTCCTCAGCCTGCACACCGCGAAAGATGTTGCCTCCTCCAATTACAATGGCCACTTCTAACCCCAAGTCCACTGCCGTTTTGATTTCGTCAGCGTATTGCTTCAGGCGATCGTTATCGATGCCAAACTGCTTTTGCCCCATGAGTGCCTCACCACTCAGCTTGAGGAGAATTCTTTTGTACTTCATTGCTGGTGCGCAATATCCGAATATTCCGTGAAGTGCAGAGCAGAAAAACAAGAAAGGGCAACCCAGTTGGATTGCCCTTGCCTAAATCTTTGTCTTTTCTTCGGATCAGTCGAGCGATGCTCGGCAGAAACCGGTGGCTTTTGCCCCGCTGCTCAAAGAGTCAATGTACTGAGCAACACTCTTCTTTCCATCCTTGATGAAAGCCTGGTTGACCAATGTTGCTTCTTTAAACCACTTCTTCAAACGGCCTTCAGCAATCTTCTCGGCCATTTCTTCGGGCTTGCCCTCTTGGATTGCAAGCTCCTTGCCAATGCCGCGCTCTTTCTCAATCAAATCAGCCGGAATCGTAGACTCGTCCAAGGCAACAGGCGCCATGGCCGCTGCTTGCATCGCTACGTCACGACCACCTTCACCGACAGCTCCATCAAATGCTACTAGCGTAGCTAGACGATTGCCCGGGTGGATGTAAGATGCTACGCTCGTGCCTTCCAATGTATCGAACGATCCAATCTCAATTTTCTCACCAATCTTTCCGATCTGCTCTGTGATTTTCTCACCGATGGTGATGCTTTCGCCTGGGAAAGTTTGAGTCAAGAGGTCGTCCTTTGAAGTAAGCTTTCCGTTCAAAGCAACATCCAAGATGCTCTGAGCAACTGCAACAAACTCTTCATTCTTTGCGACGAAGTCGGTTTCGCAGTTCAAAGCAAGCAATGCTCCAAAGGTGCCTTCACCGTTTGCGCTCGCCAAAATCGCTCCTTCTCCAGTTTCACGGTCACCGCGCTTGGCAGCAACTTTTTGTCCCTTCAAACGAAGGATTTCAATGGCCTTCTCAAAATCGCCTTCTGCTTCTGTCAGGGCTTTTTTGCAATCCATCATGCCTGCTCCCGTATGCTTACGGAGCTTGTTCACTTCTGCAGCTGTAATGCTCATATGAAATGGTTATTTGCAACGGCTATTGCATCCGTTGCGGTTTCTAAATCAAAAAGGGTTAGGCCTTCTTCTCGTCCGCCTTGTCTTCCGCCTTGTCTTCAGTCTTCGCTTCAGTCTTCGCTTCGACAGCAACAACTTCTTCAGCAGCAACAGGCGCTTCAGCAGCAACAGGCGCTTCAGCAGCGGCCTCTTCACTCACTTCCGGAGCAGCTTTCGCAGCTTCTGCTTTCGCTTTCTTGGCTGCAGCTTGAGCATCGGCTTGATCCTTGTCCGCTTTGCGGTCTTGCAAACCTTCTGCTACTGCTTGAACCAAAACGTCCAAAACCAAACCAATGGAACGGCTTGCGTCATCATTTGCTGGGATTGGGAAGTCCACAGGCCGTGGATCCGAGTTTGTATCCACCATGGCAAATACAGGGATTCCCAATTTGCGAGCCTCTGCAAGTGCAATGTTTTCTTTCACAACGTCTACAATGAAGATTGCGGACGGGATGCGGGTCAAATCCGAGATAGAACCAAGGTTCTTCTCCAACTTGGCGCGCTGACGGCTCACCTGCAAGCGCTCACGCTTGGACATGGTGTTCAACGTACCATCCTGCTCCATTTTGTCAATCTGTGACATCTTTCGAACCCCCTTTCGGATGGTTGCAAAATTGGTCAACATTCCTCCAGACCAGCGCTCGGTGACGTAGGGCATGCCTACAGCCTTGACGCGATCGGCAACAATTTCTTTTGCTTGCTTCTTCGTCGCAACGAACAAGATTTTCTTACCGCTCTTGGCAATTTGCTTCATCGCTGCTGCAGCTTCTTCAAGCTTTACGCCTGTTTTGTGCAAGTCAATGATGTGAATGCCTTTCTTCTCTGTGAAGATGTACGGCGCCATGTGTGGGTTCCACTTGCGCTTGAGGTGGCCGAAGTGAACTCCGGCTTGGAGCATTTGCTCGAATGTTGTCTTTTCCATGTTTACTTTCCTGGTTTAAGCAATCCGATGGTAGCCGCGTGATTCGCGAGTCCAAAGAATTTGGATGCTAAACAAATAATAATGTTCTGTTGGGTGTGATTAACGCTTGGAGAACTGACTCTTCTTACGCGCTTTCTTTTGACCGAATTTCTTTCGCTCAACCATTCGGGGATCACGTGTCGTGAGACCGACCTGCTTCAACGCTGGCTTCCAATCAGGGTTGATTTCAATCAACGCCTTTGAGATGGCCAAACGGACTGCCTCTGCCTGTCCTGTGATGCCTCCGCCGTCAACGTTGACTTGTACGTCATATTGACCTGTTGTCTCAGTCAGCATGAAAGGCTGATTGATTTTGTACTGCAACACAGATGTGCTGAAGTAAGTAGCCACGTCACGCTTGTTCACGGTAACGTTTCCTTTTCCGGGCTTCATGTACAAACGCGCTACTGCGGTCTTCCTTCGGCCAGATGTATTGATGACTTCCATTCGATGTAATGATCAAGCTTGAATCAAGCGTTCAATTTGAATTGCTCAGGCTGCTGAGCCTCATGTTTGTGGTCCGGGCCCACATAAACATGCAGGTTTCGAAAAATCTCTCGTCCGAGTGTGTTCTTTGGAAGCATGCCGCGTACAGCATCCTCAACCAATGCAAAGGGCTTTCGCTTCAATTGCTCGATTGCAGTGCGCTTTCGCTGGCCACCTGGGTAACCCGTGTAACGGATGTACTCCTTTTGCTCCCACTTCTTTCCTGTCAAAACCACCTTTTCTGCGTTGACCACAATTACGAAGTCTCCACAGTCAGCATGTGGTGTAAAATTCGGCTTATGCTTTCCGCGCAATCGCTTAGCAACTTCGGACGCCAATCGGCCCAACGTTTGGCCTTCAGCATCAACGAGCAACCACTTCTTGTCAGCGTTCTCCTTATTGATGGATCGGGTTTTGTAGCTCAAAGTATCCACAGCTCAGTGTTTTGAATGTTCGAATTCTCCCCAAAATTGGGGGTGCGAAGATAGCAAACGGATGTTTACAACCCAAGACATCTTGTGGACAAAAATGATTAGTCCTCCGACTCGCTGGACTCGCTGCGGCCAGGTGATGGCACTGAAGCCTTCTGATTTCCGCTACTGTCAAAGGATACAGAACGTTTGTCATCCTCAGAGTTCACCTCCCAAAACCGAAACTCGTCGGAAGATAATTTCAAATAAATGATTTCTCCCCCTGCAGAAATCCCAAAAGAAAACGACTCCTTTCCTCCTTCGTAACCCAACCAACAACCTCCTGGAGGCAGAATCGTTGTGCCAAAGACCAGCCCTTCCTCATTCAGGTCATCGGTCAATGAAAAATCGCGTAAATCGCACGGCACTGACGACATGCTTCTCAACTCAATAAAGTCGGAAGGTTTTCCTTTGGGGTGCACTTCCGAAAGATAAAGTTGATCAATGACACACTGCCCAAAAGTTTGCCGAGGTGGAGACCAACGATTGCCCTCAGCACTATAAACGCGCGCCACAGGTGCCGACTGCTTCCGTTTGCGAATCTTGAAATCCGGCAAACGCCAATTGATGTTGAATCGAATCACGTGCTCCGACCAAGGGTCAGATGTTTGCCATTCATCGGACCAGACATATGCAAAACTGGTGCTCAATTGCTGATTGATCTCGTGCTTCAATTGAACTTGAACCCGTGTGCTCCAATCCACAGAACCCGACTCGATGTCTTTTGCAAAAAACTCGTAGCTCGGAACCAACGTCCAGCGATCAAATAGCTCCCTTGCGTATCCCAGACGAAACCGCTGGACCAAGTTTTCCGAAATCGAAGCGCCTTCGTTGAATGCCATCGATTTCCAAGCTTTTGTGGTCATCAGTCTCCACTTCCATTCACCTTGGCCGCTTTTGGCCTTTCCGTCTAGGCGAAACGCAAAACGTCGGCCCGATTCATAGGCACCCAGATATCGTTGGCGTTCAATCCATCTCAATTGTGCTGCAGCACGCCATGTTTTGTTGAGTCGGTAACCAACTCCTGCGTTGACAAATCCACGGTCATGCCATGTGCCTCCCATGGACCAACGGTTCTCCCACTTCAAAGACCAATTCCAATCCTTGTTGACCTTTTGATCTACCCCAAGGCCCAACCAACCGCCGGTGTCGGTATACTGAGCGTTCGCGGTCAAAAGCACTGCTAAAAAAAAGATGAGTGTTGTGCCCTGACGCATCGATTAAATATCCTCGTAAATGCGAATTGGCTCCAGCTCCAACGTTTCGTCGCCCTTCTCGATGGTGACTTGTTGAATGATTGCAACATCCGGTGCGTTGTTGCTCGTAGGCATCGTATCCTCGCTGTAAACGTAGATTGTGTAATCGCCTGGGCGCAATCCATAAAAGGCGAAGTCACCGTCATAATTGGTGCGCACGCGGTCATCCGGTCCAACCCGATCTCCATAGGTAATGTAAACGTCTTGATCGATCGCCGGAACAACGATTGCGCTCAGCGGATTGGTGATCACAATGCGCTGCTCAATTTCCACATTGCCTGTAATGGTGGTAACTCCGCCCTCACCAGCCGTTCGGGTGCACCCCATAAAAGCAATCAAAAAACAAGCGAATAACGCTTGAACCAACTGCCGATTCATCGAATATTTTATCATTTATAAAAATTGCTTGCGCTCCATGAGGTTGCAAAGTAATGCCTGAAGTAATTTCGAGCACTATCATGATGGTACCACACGAAGAACATTCTCCACTGCAGCATACTGGCCTCGGCGAAGGCCGCCTTGAAATCATTTGCGGCCCGATGTTCTCGGGGAAAACCGAAGAACTGCTCCGACGCGTGAGGCGTGCTCAAATTGCGCATCAGCCCACCGTCATTTTCAAACCGGCAACGGATACCCGTTACAACAAAGAAGCTGTGACGTCCCATGACGCCAATGCCTTGCCGTCCGTAACTGTCGCAAACAGCGCCGAAATCTTGAATTACCTCAGCAGCCAAGCCCGGCCGATCACAGTGATCGCAATTGATGAAGTTCAGTTCTTTGACGATGCTTTGCCAGCAACCTGCATGCGATTGGCGGATCAAGGCATCCGGGTCATCGCAGCAGGATTGGATTTGGATTTCACCGCCAAGCCATTCGGGTGCATGCCAGAACTGCTCTGCTTGGCCGAAGAAGTCACCAAACTGCATGCGGTATGCATGGAAACAGGTCGCCCAGCGCACTTTTCCCATCGGATTGCTGGGGGAGAAAACACTGTTGAAATCGGCGAGAAAGACCGTTACATCCCATTGACCCGCCAAGCTTTTGTGGCTGCACGCAACGAGGAAAACAAACAATGACCGTCGGCGACTGGAAAAACTGGTTGAATGGCCTTTCCCAGCTCGATGATTTCAAGCTGATCCAGACACGTCAAGAAGCAAACATCAGTGCCTGCTTGCGTGCAACCCAAGATTCCCGTCAACTTCCATTGGCTGCTGCAGACGAAACACTCTTCATCGCCATCCATGGTGCCTGGCACAATGGCCATGATTATCTGGAATCTGCGCACGGAATGGGGGCGCGTTATTTCATTGTGGAGGAAGGTGCTCAGGTGCCTGAATTAACAGACTCCGACGTGCTCGTGGCTTCGAACCCCCTCCTCGCTTGGCAAGACTTCGCTCGCCATTGGAGAGGCGTCTGCAACATTCCAACCGTGGGCATCACAGGAAGCAATGGCAAAACAACCGTCAAAGAATGGTTGATGCAACTTTTTGCCAAAGACCACAATGCTTGTGGCAATCCAAGAAGCTTCAACAGCCAAGTAGGCGTTCCTTTGGCGCTGGGGGATCTGTTGCCTGAACATGACATTGCCTTCATCGAAGCTGGGATTTCAGAGCCTGAGGAGATGAAGCGTCATTGGCACGCAATCCGCCCCACGCTCGGCATTTTGACGCACATCGGAAATGCCCATGTCCAAAATTTCGACGATGTAAAAGCGCTCACACGTGAAAAAATTAGGCTTTTTAATGGCTGCCAATGGGTCGTGATGCCTGGTCAACTGGATGTGGCCAAACAAATGCTAATCGAACAGGATATTGAGGTCAAAACATGGGGCGAAGAAGAACATGATACGTTACGCGTAAAAAGCCAAGTGCACAGCCGCGGGCGAAGCGTTGCCATTGCTTGGAATGGATTGGAGTCCATTTGGCAATTGCCATTCACCGGGGAAGTCGGCTACAGAAATGCGATGACGGCAGCCCTATTTGCGTTGGAATGGGGCTTGGATGAAGTGCACATTCGCGAGAGTCTTCTTCATTTCCAAGACTTGGAGCATCGGATGCAACGGCTTCAAAAATCCGACGGATCGTGGTTGATTTCAGACGCCTACACAAATGATTGGGATGCCCTGCAATTGGCTGTTCAAGACCTGAATCGCCTTCCGGGTCAATTCAAAACTGCAGCGATCATTGGAGAAATCCCTGGCATGGACATCGAAGGTGCGCGGCAAGTCGTTTCATTCATCCGAAGCAATGAGATGGATTCCGTCTGGTTGATCGGACCCGCTTTTAAGAACTTAGCTGGGCCGGATGAAACAGCCTTACAAAGTGTAGAAGATGCCCTGGAGTTGCTGGCCTCAAACCCGATGGTTTTTCAAGGCAAAAACACCCTCATCAAAGGTGCAAGAGCAGCGCAATTCGAGCGATTGATCCCAGCTTTGATGCACCGCAGTCATTCGGTGCGATTGGAGTTGAATCTTTCGGCACTGGCGCAAAATCTCAGAGCAATTCGCACATTTGTTCGTGAACACACCCGTCCAGCCACAGACTTGATTGCCGTCATCAAGGCCTCTGGTTACGGAACCAACGGCCCGGCGATTGCGCGGCAATTGAAATTCCATGGCGTGAGCATGCTTGCGGTGGCCTGCACCGAGGAAGGGGTGGAACTTCGTCAGCACGGCATCGTTTCAAGGATCATGGTGCTCAATCCTGAGCCTTCCACATTTGCATCGCTCCTACAATACCGCTTGGAGCCCTGCATCCACAGTTTGCAACAACACGGAGCTTTTGTGGAGGCATGGCGACAATGCGGAAATCAAAAGCCTTGGCCGATTCACATCAAAATTGACACCGGGATGCACCGCTTGGGGTTTGGCCATGAAGAGGTTTCCGTCCTGATCGCATTGCTTAAGGATCCCGTCACGCTGGTAAAAACGGTTTTTAGCCACTTGGCAAGTGCCGATCGGCCCGAACAAGATGATGCCACCAGAAGGCAAATCAAGCGCTTCGAATCCGTTGCTCACGTGTTGCGTGAAATCCAGCCCGACATCAAAACGCACCTTCTCAACTCATCAGGCCTGATCCGATTCCCTGAAAACAGTGGAGATTATGTGCGTGTTGGAATTGCTCTCTTTGGCGTGCAACCCGATGGGGCTCAAACACTCGAGTTGCAGCCGGTGGTTCGCCTTCACACCGTGGTCTCTTCGCTGCATGACATTCCCGCAGGCGAAGGTGTCGGTTATGGCTTAGAAGACGCCGCTGATCATCCGCGTCGCGTCGCAACATTGCCCTTAGGTTATGCCGATGGTTTTCCACGAAACCTCTCCAATGGAAAGGGAAGCGTAGTGGTGCACGGCACGTTTGCTCCTGTAGTCGGCAAAGTCTGCATGGACATGGTCATGGTCGACGTCACGAACATTCCGCTCGCACAAGAAGGAGACGAAGTAGAAGTGTTTGGGTCCGAACAACGCATCGAAGATTTCGCTGCAAACGCCGGAACCATCCCGTATGAAATTCTCACCCGAATCCCCAGCCGCGTACAGCGAGAACAGCGGGGCGGTTGAGCCTCATACAGCCTCTTTCAATCGGTACTTATAAAGCATGCGATTGATCCACCAGTACATCACGGGTACGATGATCAACGTGAGGAACGTAGCGAAGGTGAGTCCATAAATAATGGCCCAACTCATCGGCTTCCAAAACACGTTGTTATCACCTCCAATGTAGATGTGAGGGTCATACTCAGTCACCAAGGTGACAAAGTCGATGTTCAAGCCGATAGCCAGCGGCAACAACCCGAGAATCGTTGTGATCGCCGTGAGCAAAACAGGCCGCAACCTTGTTCGACCGCCCTGGACAATGGATTCCTCCACTTCCGAAAATGCGAGATGATCACCAGTTCCCAACTCTTTTCGTTTGCGTTCCCGAATCAAATCGGTGTAGTCGATCAAAACAATGGCGTTGTTGACCACCACACCCGCCAGTGAAATGATTCCGATCATGGTCATGATGATGACAAAATCCATCTGGAAAATAACCAAGCCCAAAAGCACTCCAATCAAGCTAAAGAACACACTGAAACCAATGATAAATGGCGTGGTAATGGAGTTGAATTGTGCCACAATGATGAGAATGATGAGGAACAATGCCACCAACAAAGCCTGTGACAAGAAAGCCAACTCTTTCGCCTGCTCTTCCTGTTGACCTGTGAAGGCAAATTCAACCCCACGAGGCGCATTGAATTCCTTCATTGATTCCTGCATTTCCAAAACAATTTCGTTGGCATTCGCTCCTTCCAAGACATTGGAGCTCAACGTGATCACACGGTCCAAATCTTTTCGTTTCACGCTGCTGAACGTCGTGCTTCGATCTGCAGTGGCCACCGCTGAAATTGGCACCTCCTTGATTTGACCGTCGGAAGCGCTTCGAAAAATCACCTTTTGATTCATCAACGCATCGACGTTGTTTCGAGATGACTCTTCAAAACGAACGTTGATGGGGTAATCATCTTCCCCGTCTTTGAACGTACTTACCTCTCGTCCAAACAAAGCAGTTCGAATCGTATAGCCGATGTTTTGCGTGGACAGCCCATAGCGCCGGGCCTTCTCGCGATCGATGGTAATTGGCAGTTCCGGTTTGCGCTTGTCGACGTCAATTTTCAGTTCTTCCACTCCTTCAAAATCCAACTCGCGCAGGTATTGCCGCATAGAATTGGCCGTGACCAGCACGTCGTCGTAATCATCACCACGGATTTCGATGTTGATCGGTGGGCCTTGAGGCGGTCCGTCCGAGTTTTTCGTGACGATGATTTCTGCGTCAGGATAGCCCGACAAACGCTCGCGTACAGAGCGCAACACATCACGCGTGGACTGTCCTCTTCGCTCTTGGAACTTCACAAAATTCACAGCAATCCGCGCCTTGTGCGGGGTGTTCCCCAATGATGGCCCTTCCTGAGGATCGCTGGTTCCGTTGCCCACCTGGCCAATGATGGAATTGGCGATGTACGCCTCCATTTCACCGGTCTCTGGGTTGGGCCGTTGAAAGCGTTCCTCGTTCATCACTTCCAAGACCAGCGATTCAATTTCACGAGTGATCCGATTCGTTTCTTCAATGTCCGTTCCGATGGGCTTGGTGATGAAAATATTCAGGTACTGCGGCTCATTGCTCGGGAAAAACTCCACCTTGGGTGGAAACGCTCCAAGCAAAACAAACGCTACCACCATCAAACCAGCTGTTCCAAAGAAGAACGCCCAAGGACGTCGACCAGCCAATGCATAGCGCAGGAAACGCTCATAACCCTCTTCCAAGCGCGGCAGGAATCGGTTTTGAAAGAGCAACGTGCCTGGATTCAATACATAGGCATTTGTGATTGTCAGCAAACCTGCAATCATGAGGATGTTGCCAAATGCTGTTGCGCCCAATGCCAGGAAGATTCCACCAAATACAATCAATGAAATGGTCACTCGGTGAGCGCGCTTCTTGCTCACCCCATCCTCGCCAACACGCATGAAAGCGGCTGTGAGCACTGGGTTGATCACCAAAGCCACAAAAAGGGAAGAGCTCAAGACGATCATCAACGTGATCGGCAGGTATTTCATGAATTCACCAATGAGGCCCGGCCAAATCGCCAACGGTAAAAATGCAGCTAGCGTCGTCGCCGTTGAAGCAATGATTGGCCACGCCACTTCACCCACGCCTTGCTTCGCAGCAACGATGGATGATTTTCCCTCGTCCATCAAGCGGTAGATGTTCTCCACCACCACAATTCCGTTGTCCACCAGCATGCCCAAGGCCAGAACGAGCGAAAACAGAACCATTACATTGAACGTAATTCCCAACGCGCTCAGAATCATGAAAGACATAAACATTGAGAGGGGAATTGCAACACCCACAAACAATGCGTTGCGCAATCCGAGGAAAAACAACAAAACACCTACCACGAGTAGCACCCCAAAAATGATGGAGTTCTGCAACTCATCCACTTGGGTTCGAGTCTGATCCGACTGATCATTTGTGATGGATACTGTGAGATTCTCAGGCAAGTAGTCGTCCTTGGCGTCCGCAATGATTCCATTGATTCCGTTTGACGCTGCAATGAGATTTTCACCGGCTCGCTTGATGATATCGAGGGACACCACCGGCTTCAAATACTCTCGTGCATAGCTGGTTTTTTCCTGCTCTACAAAATGCACACTTGCCACATCTCGGAGGTAAATAGGTGCGTTATTCTCGCTTTTGATGATGACGTTCTCAATGTCTTCCATGGATTCAAAATCCCCAACAACTTGCACCGAGCGTCGAAAGTTGTCGACGAGTAAATCTCCTCCTGAGATGGTGATGTTTTCCTGAGCAATCGCACCTGAAATGTCATTGAAACTCACCTGCATTGCTTCTGCACGCAAATAATCCACGACCACCTCGACTTCCTTGTCCATCACTCCGCGAATGTCCACCTTGGAAATCTCCGGAAGCTCTTCGATTTTCTCCTCGAGTGCTTCGGCGTAACGCTTCAATTCATCCAAACTGTAATCGCCTGAAAGATTGACATTCATGACCGGCAACAGCTCTGAAAAATTCAATGCAAATACATCGGGATCTGCCGGTAAGTCATCGGGAAAGTCCGGATCTGCCTTTGCACGATCCACAGCATCTTTGACTTTCCGCAACGCTTCGTCAGACGTGACGTCGAATTCAAACTTGACATCCACAGCACTGTAGCCTTGAATGGAAGTGGAAGTGATCTCATCGACCCCTGTGATGGTTTTGATTTCCTTCTCAAGCGGACGGGTGATGAGCTTTTCAATGTTGGAAGGGCTGTTTCCCGGGTAAGGTGTTCCGATGAACACTTCAGGGACAACAACCTCCGGAAAACTCTCTTTCGGTACCGTCAAGTAACTGTACAGCCCCGAAATGATGATGATGGCAACGAGCACAAATACCGTAGTGGCATTGTTCACGCTCCAAGTGCTCAGTCCGAACTCTCGTGCCTTTTGATTTTGCGATTGGTCCTCCATAAAATCAGTCCGTAATAAGGTTTACTTCTTGTCCTTCTACCACGCGGTTTGCACCTCGGGAAATCACATCATCTCCGAATGCAAGGCCCGAAGTGATGAGCAGGTTGTCACCAGAACCCATGCCCGATGCAATGAGTGTTTTTCGAACGATGCGCACATCGCCCTGACCTTCTGCCACAAAGACAAACTCGTCACCGTTGATGTCTTGCTGGACCAAGGCACTTGGCAAAACCATTGCGCTATCCAAACTGAGGTCCTGCAGCCAAACACTTGCATACATGTTCGGTAAGAATTTACTGTCTTCAGGCAACGGCAACGAAATCTCCAAGGTGCGGTTCGCCGGATTGATGAACTGACCCACCCGACCAACTTTGGTGCGAATCGAGTCGACTCCGCTTACAATGACTTCAGCGGACATTCCCTTTGACACTTTACCCGCGTAATGATCACTGACACTCGCTCGCACATACATGTCCTTCAAATCAACAATCCGAACCAATGGGGAACCAGGAACTGCAAATTCTCCAGTCTTGGCGAGGCATCGGTCGACAACCCCTGCAAAAGGAGCGCGCATCACGGCCATTTCCATTTGTTCTTCCAATGTTTTCAATGATCCTTGCAACGATTCAAGCTGCGTCTTGGCTTGCAAAAATTCAATCTCTGAACCGATGCTCTGCTTCCACAAACGCTCCTGCCGCTCAAAAACAGCTTGCGCCAATTCAAGTTGGGTCTGCAATTCTGAGGCCGAACGTTCCATCACGTCCGTATTGACTCGAACCAAAGGTGTGCCCTCAGAGACCTGCTGACCTTCGCGCACCATCACCTCTTCAATGGCACCTCCAAATTCAGTTGTCAACAACGCGTTGCGATCTGTTTCAACGTTGCCCTGAACCGAAAATCGGTGGGTGAACGCTTGTGGCGCAATGTTCGATACTCCGACCTTGAACAAACTCGTTGCCTTTGCTGATTCGTTGGCTCCACTCGATTCTCCGGCTTCCGTTTCAGACGATCCACAACCGGCCAAGGTCAAAACCAAGATCATTGCGGGAATTCCCAATGCTGTTTTCATGCGCGCTGTATAAATGCTATTCATCGTTCTCTTCTTTCAATTTTTTCCGACCGTATTCAGTCAAATGCCGAGAGGGCTTTTTGTAGGTCAATTCGTGCGTTGAGCCAATCCAACGAAGTGGTTAGTTTTTGCAGTTTGGCCTCTAGCAATTGGTTTCTCGCATCGTTCATATCAAAGCTGGAAACCATGCCCTCCTTGTACCGCACTTCCGATTGCATGTAGATTTTTTCAGCCAAGCGCTCACCATTGGTCGCATTGTTGAGCAACGCCATCGCTTCGGAAAAGGAGGTGCGAGCATTGTCATACTCCATTGTCGCCGCCTGTGAAATCTGTGCCAATGCGATGCGCGCGCGTTCCTCCTTTATTTTCTTTTTCTCAACCTGCTGTCGGCCTCCGAAACTTGTCCAAACTGGCATGGAAAAATTCACCCCCCACAACTGCACCGGATACCATTCACGGTCCTTTTGAAAGAAATCAAAAGCATCACGCTGAGCGTTGTTCTGATTGGTGTAAAACGCAGAAACTTGAGGCCAACCGCTCGCTTTTTGGCTTTTGACATCCAATCCTGCCAAGCCCAAGAAAAGCTCTTGCTCCTGCACGCCAGGGATTTCTGAGGCAACAAAATCGCGGCTCAGCCATTCCAATTCTTTTCCACTCGACATCAAATCATCCATTTCATCGGTCAACTCCAATTGAGCATCTGGCGCAACGCCCATCTGGAATCGCAACAACCCTTTCGACATCGAAATCTGTCCCTGCGAAGCCATCACCTGAGCTTCCAGGTCATTGATTGCCAAATCCATTTGGCTCACAGCAAGCTCATCTGCAAACCCCGCTTCATTCAAGGCAGCCACCTCATCGCGGGTGAATTGCACAAGCCGGAGCGCCTCATTTGCCAGAGCCAAACCTTCTCCTGCAGCCAGCACAAAGTGATACGCTTCTGCGACCTGTTGCATCACTTCATCGGCCGTGCGCTGTTGTCCGCGTTCTCGGCTCGAAACCAACAACTGCGAAGCTTTCAATCCAAAAAGGTATGACCCGCTGAAAATCAGCTGTGATGCCTGCACGCCGTAATTCGCTGTGTGGCTCTGCCCGAATTGAAATTCAGAAATCGCATTCGGATCAAAAGGCGGTGCGTCAATGCCAACACCGGTCGCTTCTGCAACACCGCCAAAAAAATCTGTGAGGTATGCAGGAAAACCAAAGACGTCTCCTGATGCAACTTGAATTGGGATGTCGATGTACTGGCTGTAATCCGCAACTATGTTCACCTGAGGCAATCCTGTTGCGAGCAGTTCCTTCACGTCGCGCTCAGACTTTTGCATGTCCAACGCTGCGTACTGCACTGCAAAAGCCTTTTCAAGTGCAATTTTTTGTGCCTGTGCCAACGAAATGGAATATGATTCCTGTCCACGGGCATGGGGTAAAATCATCACAGCAATTGCAAAGGCCACAAGGGCTGATCGCATGAAATTTCTATTCGTATTCATTGAAACAACTTTTCTTTTTCCAATTTGCTTTGGAGGTACTGCGCACCTTTTTCCGTCGAAATGGCTCGGACGTGGTACAAGGATGACTGTACATACAAATCTGACAAACTCAACTCCCCTTGAAATGTGCTGCGTTCCCCGCATTTTTGGACTTCGTACCCGATGGCCACAAGAAAACGCGCTGTCAAGACCGGATTGATGTCAAGGCGATACAGCTCTTCTGTTTGACCGCGCCTGATGTTGCGCTCCACAGTTCCGAGAATGATTTCGTCCTCTCGTTTTTTGATGGTCTCGAATGCTGTCCGGTGATACTTTTTCAAATCATGCAGCATGCTTGGGTGCATCTTGCTGATCACGGTATGCACAAAATCAATGATCGCCAATTCCGAGTCGATGGCATTTCCATTGTGATTTTCCGCCTCTGAAATCACTTGTTCCATCTGATCGCAATGCGCACTCATGCAACGTTGGATCAAATCGTCCTTGTCGGTAAAGTGGACATACAATGTCTTTTTCGAGACTCCGATCTCACTCGCTAGATCCGCCATATTGACTGAACGAATGCCCAAGCGCAGAAAAACATCCATGGCTTGCTGGAGCAATTGTTCTGATCTCTCAGCGCCTTGATGGGATGTGATTTGTGCCATTGCGGTGGCAAAGATACCTTCAATGCTCTCTGGAGGAAACGAAAATAACGTTAAAACGTTTCTTCCGTTTTTTTGCAAACACTCAAATGATATCCAACGGCCACGATGCGAGCAATCCCGACAATTCCTCTTTGCGAAATTTCGCTTTTTGCAGGGAATTCTCATTCGGATCGATGCGCCAATGCGCAGCCAACGTGAAATCCGCAGCCTTCAGGTTTGTTTGCTCAAAGAGCGCTCCTTTCAAATCCACTTCGTTGAAGCAGACTCCCTCCGCTCGAGCTTTTGTGAAATCCACATCTTGAGCGTTGCACTTTTCAAATCGCACACGCCTCATGTCCAGCGCGTGAAATGATGCCGCCGTGAGATTGCATCCAATCAGTTGAAAGGATAAGCCTAACGGATTGCAAAGCTCAAACTTGACGCCCAAGAGTTTACATCCCTCAAACCTCACTTCTTGAAAACCCAGCCCCAAGGTTTTGGCGTTGGAGAGGTCACAATCATGAAAGGCGCAATCCTCGAACCGAGCACCTCGCAAATCACATCCTGCCCAATTCACATTGCGAAAAGTGCACGATTCGAAACGGCTGCCTTTCAAGCTCTGCCATTCTGTCTTTCCATCAAATTCAAGCGCATAAACATCCATTATTTGAGTGCTTCAGCAATGACATCGTCGGCTGCGTGCGCAGGAAGGGTCACTTTGAGAAGTGGTTCTTGATCCATCGCCCGCTGAATGGCCCATTCAGCCCCTTCATTTCGGGCCCAACTTCTTCGAGCAATCCCGTTGTTGACATCCCAATGAAGCATCGATGTCAAACGACGTTCAGCATCCGCACTTCCGTCGATCAGCATTCCAAATCCACCGTTGACGACTTCACCCCATCCGACTCCACCGCCGTTGTGCAGTGAAATCCATGTTGCACCTCGGAATGCGTCTCCAGCGAAGTTTTGGACGGCCATGTCAGCGGTAAAGGCAGAGCCATCGTAAATATTCGAAGTTTCTCTAAACGGCGAATCGGTGCCCGAAACATCGTGATGGTCGCGGCCCAAAATTACCGGTCCTGCCAAACGATCTGCTGCAATCGCATCATTGAATGCCTTGGCAATCTTCATGCGGCCCAATGCATCAGCGTATAAAATCCGTGCCTGTGATCCCACCACCAATCGGTTGGCTTGCGCACCCTTAATCCAGCGGATGTTGTCGTCCATTTGCTGCTGAATTTCAGCTGGTGCCTCTTTCTTTAAATCTTCCAAAACTTCACACGCAATGCGATCCGTTAGCTCCAAATCTGCTGCTTCGCCACTTGCACATACCCATCGGAAGGGTCCGAAGCCGTAGTCAAAGCACATTGGACCCATGATGTCTTGGACGTAGCTCGGATACCGAAAGCCTGTCCCGTCCGTATTCATGATGTCCGCTCCTGATCGCGACGCCTCGAGCAAAAATGCATTTCCGTAATCGAAGAAATACGTGCCGCGAGCGGTGTGTTTGTTGACCGCATCAGCATGCCGTCGCAACGACTCTTTTACATGATCTGCAAAGGCATCCGGATCGCTGGCCATCATTTTGTTGGAGGCCTCAAACGAAAGTCCAGCAGGATAATAACCCCCGGCCCAAGGATTGTGCAACGAAGTTTGATCTGAACCCAAATCCACAAACAACTCCGCACGATCAAACGCCTCCCAAACATCCACAACATTTCCCAAGTATGCATATGAAACTGCTTCCTTCGCTTCCACAGAAGCGCGCACTTGCAAGACCAATTCTTCAACGTCTTCAATGACGTGGTCCACCCATCCTTGCTCATGGCGTTTGTGTGCTGCGTCCGAATTCACTTCAGCGGTGACACTCACGACTCCGGCGATGTTTCCAGCTTTGGGTTGCGCTCCACTCATCCCGCCGAGTCCTGCCGTGACAAATAGCTTTCCGGCAGGACCTGAACCGGTTTTATCGTTCATGCGCACGGCATTCAAAACTGTGATTGTGGTGCCGTGAACAATGCCTTGAGGACCAATGTACATGTACGACCCCGCCGTCATTTGACCGTATTGAGAAACTCCCATCGCGTTCATTCGTTCCCAATCATCAGGCTTGGAGTAATTGGGAATGACCATTCCATTGGTCACCACTACACGCGGCGCATCCTTGTGCGATGGAAACAATCCCATCGGATGGCCACTGTACATGGCTAGCGTCTGCTCCTCGGTCATTTGACTGAGGTACTGCATGGTCAGACGGTACTGAGCCCAGTTTTGAAAAACTCCGCCGTTTCCGCCATAAGTGATCAATTCTTCCGGATGCTGAGCCACTGCAGGGTCCAAATTGTTTTGGATCATCAACATGATCGCAGCCGCTTGCTCGCACTTGGCTGGATAAGCCGAAATAGGACGAGCTTTAACCGGATGACTTGGTCGCAAACGGTACATGTAAATGCGTCCGTATTCCCTCAATTCTTGTGCGAATTCAGGAGCCAAAACAGCATGTGTCTCCGCTGGAAAGTATCGCAGCGCATTGCGCAACGCTAATTCCTTCTCCGCTTGTGACAAAATATCTTTTCGAACCGGTGCATGGCTCACATCTTCAGAGCGTGGAAATGCAGCCGGCAAATTTGCCGGAATGCCTCCTGAAATCTCTCTTTGAAACGCCCTTAGTTCGTCGGTATTCATGAAAGTGGTCATGGTTTTCGAATTTTTCCAGTTCGGCGATCGTACCCGTATGGACAATGCTTGCAGCCGCTCTGACAACAATGACCTCGCTTCAGGTGATATTGTTCCGTAAAGACAATGAAGCCTTCTGGGCTGTAATAAAAATCTTCAGGGTCCAAATCGCTCTGCATGTTGCAAATTTACCACCTATGAAACCGCCGTCCCATACGTCACCGCTTTCTTCCAGTTTTTCACCCCCTCAACCGAGGACCGAGAAGGTCGATTGGTCGCCAGCCATTGCAGCAGGCATTGATTTTTATGTCCGGCGTTTGGATTCCATTCCGAGTCCGGCTCCTGGCAACAAGGCCTGGAAATTGCAATTCCACGTGGAGCGCGCAATGCGCATGCACCAGCCGGCCATGCTCACATTTGGCGGAGCCTGGTCCAATCACTTGCACGCCACGGCAGCAACAGGACATGCCCTAGGGATTCGAACGATTGGAATGGTGCGAGCTGAGCCAAGCGAACTCGAAAACCTCACTCCTACGCTCCAAGATTGCACGGACTGGGGAATGGAGTTGGTGCCTGTATCGCGCGCTGAGTACCGCGAGAAACACTTGCCTTTTTTCAAAGCTTGGCTGCGAGATCGCTTCGGGAATCCGTGGATTGTTCCAGAGGGAGCAGGCGATGCGCTCGGGACCATGGGGTGCCAAAGTTTGATCACTTCCGACGACCTAGAACGACCTTGGGACGCCATCATTGTGAGCGCAGGAACGGGTGCAACAGCCGCGGGACTTGCAATCGGTTTGCGTGGCGTATCGCACCTTTTTATTGGAAACGCACTCAAAGGAGTCGATATGAGTGATGCCGTTCAGAAGCACATTGAAAGCGCGTTGATGGACGCACAATGGGCCGCTGAAATCATGGAAAACGTGACTTCATGGAACGATGCACATCAAGGCGGCTTTGGCAAAATCACACCCATCGTCGGAGAATTCATGCAACAGTTTCAGACGGAGACAGGTGTGGAATTGGATGGGATTTACACCGCCAAAACCTTGATCAAGCTGCAATCAGTCCTGAGTGTTCCATCTGAACTTCGTTCCGAAAAACTTCAGCGCAAATCCCGGGTATTGTTCATACACTCCGGTGGAATTCAGGGAAACCGATCAATGGCATTCACAGCGGATAAAAATGCAGGTTCTCGCCCACTTTCATGATGCGGCGGACACTACATTTGCACAGCACCAAAGCGCCAAAACTGCCCCTTGCATGAGCGATTTTCTCCAACACGAATGTGGCATTGCGATGCTTCGACTCAAGAAGCCACTGCAGCATTACATTGACAAGTACGGCACTGCTTTTTATGGCCTCAACAAGATGTACTTGCTGATGGAAAAGCAACACAATCGGGGACAAGACGGTGCTGGTCTGGCCAACATCAAAATGAATGTCCCGCCAGGAAAACGCTACATTTCTCGCATTCGATCGGTGGATTCACGGCCCATTCAAGATGTATTTAGCCGAATCATGCCCCGCTTTGAAGGTCTCGAAAAATCGCAATTGGAAGACGCGGCGTTTCTTCAGCGCGAAAAAGCATTCACAGGAGAGTTGTTCCTTGCGCATCTGCGGTATGGCACATATGGCAAAAACGAAGTGGAAAATTGCCATCCTTTTTTGCGTCAAAACAACTGGCGGACCCGGAACCTCGTCGTTGCGGGCAACTTCAATATGACGAACACCGATGAGCTTTTCGATAAGCTCGTACGTTTGGGCCAACATCCCAAAGAACAAGCGGATACGGTTACAATATTGGAGCGAATCGGTCATTTCCTCGATGTGGAAAATCAGCGAATCTTCGATTCTCTGAAGGATGAAGGGCTCGAGCACACTGAAATTTCAAAGCTCATCGCCGAAAAACTGGAAATACCCACCATCCTAAAACACGCGGCAAACTCATTGGATGGAGGTTATGTCATGTGTGGCTTGGTGGGACACGGAGATGCTTTTGTGATGAGAGATCCCAATGGCATTCGCCCTGCTTTTTGGTTCGAAGACGACGAAGTGGTAGTGGTTGCAAGTGAGCGGCCAGTGATTCAGACTGCCTTCAATATTTCCGCCGACCGCGTCCAAGAAGTGAAACCTGGCCACGCCCTGATCATAAAACGAAACGGAGAGGTAAGCATGCCCGAGGTGAAAACTCCGGGAATTCGGTCCGCGTGCAGTTTTGAGCGCATTTACTTTAGCCGTGGCAACGACAAGGACATCTACACCGAACGGAAAGAACTCGGACGGAACATGGTTCCGCAAATCCTTGAAGCAGTAGAGCACGATTTGGACAACACGGTCACCAGCTTCATTCCCAATACAGCTGAAGTCTGTTTCTATGGTTTGATCAAGGGCCTTGAGGATTACCTCAACCAAGCAAAGATTTCAAGAATCTTAGGGCTCGGTGAAAACGCCCAACCCGATGAAGTGCGCGCCATCTTGGACGAACGCGCCCGGATTGAAAAAATCGCCATCAAAGATGCCAAGCTTCGAACCTTCATCACAGAAGATGCGGGACGCGATGACTTGGTCGCACACGTCTATGACATTGCATACGGCACTGTTCGAAAAGGCGAAGACAACCTCGTCGTGATTGACGACAGCATCGTGCGAGGCACCACCTTGAAGAAATCCATCTTGCGAATTCTTGATCGGCTCGAGCCTAAGCGCATTGTGGTGGCATCGAGTGCGCCGCAAATTCGTTACCCCGATTGCTACGGAATTGACATGGCAAAAATGGGGGATTTCATTGCGTTCCAAGCGGCAATCAGCCTGCTCAACAAACGCGGAATGAAAAACGTCATCGACGAAACTTACGCTGCTTGTAAAAAAGAACTCGAGCTTCCAAAGGAACAAAACGTTAACCGTGTCAAGGCCATCTATGAACCATTCAGTGCTGACGAGTTAAGCCAGGAAATTTCATTGCTCCTCACCCCCAAAGGAATGAAGGCAGAAGTGAAAATCGTTTTCCAATCAATCGAAGGTTTGCACGCATCATGCCCTGATCACACAGGTGACTGGTACTTCACCGGGAATTTTCCGACACCGGGAGGCAACAAGGTCGTCAACCGCGCATACGTCTACTACGTCGAGGGCCGGAAAGAACGAGCTTATTGAGGAGGAAAACAGGCGGTCAACGCTGGATCACCAGGCGCTGTGCTTTCGTGCTTTCGCCCAGATGCACCATGTACACGCCTTCGGGCAAATGGCTCACGTCAAGTCGACTCACTTGAATGCCCGGGTGAATCAACTCTCGCAACATTTCACGACCATCCAATCCGTACACAACACATTCAGCGGGCATTTGAAAATTGCCACGCGCTATGGTAAGCTGGGCAATTGCAGGATTGGGCATCATCGACCAACTTGGAGCATGAACAATCGTTTCAATGCCCACCGTGTAAGACTCCATCCAAACGGAAAATGAACCCTCCTGTGTGATGGGCTCGCCACCTGTCGTTGTGTCAAATGTGGTTTGAGTCAGATTTGCAAAAGCGACAAGTGGATAGTCCGCCGCAAACCAATAATCCCCCTCCGAAAAAATCTCGTAGGTCCCGAGAAATGTAGAGTCTCTCAAATATTCACTCACTGAGATGCGATAAGCATCTTCCAAAACCTGTCCCCCCGGCAGTGTCAAAGACCCCTGAGCCACACAGTTCGTAGAAATCGTGCCCGAACGCTCAAATGTGATTCCCGCCGCTCCAAACGTCGCGGCAAAAGTATCTTCCCAGCTGTCATCAACATTGAATGGCAATGGGAAAAATTCCTCCGGGTCCGTGTAAGCAACAATCAACTGATTCTCAAACCCTCCCAAGAATTGATATGCGCCATCGTATGCGTAATAGGTGGTCGCGTTTCCCGCCTCAAGGCCAATCTCTGCATTCGCGAATGATTTGCCAAAACTGGTGCTGTCTGTGCTCACAAAGTTTGCCGACGATGACTGCAACGTAGTCGTACCCGAAAAGTCCCAGACCTGCCCGGTCGTTCCTACATCCTCTGGTATCGTTAAATACTCACCAACCCCCTGGGTGAAAAACTCGCCCGGTTCAGGAGTGGATAATTGCAACTGTGCATTGAATGTCGTTGACAGAAGGGCTGCTGTGCAGAGAAGAAGGGCGTTTTTCATTCAGGTTAATTTTGCGACAAAGTTAGGTTAAGTAAGAGACTTGTAATAAGTCTGAATGACTGCTGAGGCGCGAGTAACGGTGTTCGGTCACTCAGCGGCAACTTCCTCAAACCGTAAAGCAGTGAGGTGATCAACCGTACAGTTTTTATTGCTCATGCGAGCTTAAGGACAGAGTCTATCAAGCGAAACGAACGCAGATTCAACGTTGGATCACCAAGCGCTGGACTTGCTGATTTTTTCCCAACTGAACCATAAACACGCCCGCTGCGAGTTGGCTCACGTCCAGTCGACTCATTTGCATGCCAGGACGAATCAACTCTCGCATCATTTCACGGCCATCCAGTCCGTAAACAACGCATTCCACAGGCGATTGGAAATTGCCCCGCAAAATGGTCACTTCATCTCTCGCAGGGTTGGGCATTATCGACCAACTTGGAACTTGATCAACCGTCTCAAGTCCCAAGGTGTATGACTCCATCCAAACGGAAAATGAACTCTCCTCTACAATGGGTTCGCCCCCAATAGTCGTGTCAAACGTGGTTTGGGAAACATTTCCGAAAACTGGTCGAGGATAATCCTCCACAAACCAATAGTCTGCTTCCGCAAAAACTTCGTACGTACCCAAGAAAGTGGAATCCATCCAATATTCGATCATGTTGACGCGGTAAGCATCTTCAAAAACTTGGCCTCCCGGCACTGTCACTGATCCTTGAGCCAAACAACTCGAAGACACCGTGCCTTCCCGTTCAAATGTGATCCCTGCCGCACCAAATGTAGAAGCAAACGTATCTTCCCAGTTATCACCTACGTTAAATGGCAGCGGGAAATATTCCTCTGGATCTGTGAACGAAATAACCAATTGGTTCTCCACTTCTCCGAAGTATCGAAACGCATCATCGTACGAATAATAAAACTTACTATCTCCCAACTCAAGAGCAATTTCTGCATTCGCAAACGACTCACTAAAATCTATGCTGTCCACATTTAAAAAGCCAAAAGAGGCTGACTGCGATACAGCGATTCCCGAAAAATCCCATGCCTGTCCCGTCAATCCCACATCCTCTGGTATCGTAATGTAACCACCAAGACCGACCGTGGTAAATTCCCCGGGCTCGGGAGTGGATAATTGCAGCTGTGCATTGAATGTCGTTGACAAAAGGGCTGCTGCGCAGAGAAGAAGGGCGTTTTTCATTCAGGTTAATTTTGCGACAAAGCTAGGTTAAACCAACGCCCATAAAGATTGCTTGCTCCTTGAGCAAAGATCTGAAACCAAAAAACGCCTCCCAGAGAGAGGCGTTTTCTTGCAAGTTTCCTTGCTATCTGTACCCGGAGTGGGAATCGAACCCACACTCCGTTTGGAACACGAGTTTGAGTCGTGCGCGTCTACCAGTTCCGCCATCCGGGCAAGCGGAGGACAAAAATAGCAAAGGATTTGTAGTAATCTGCAATTATCTGCACGTTCTTCGCGCGGCGAAACGTTTATCCCTTCGCGCGACCCTCATGAACGGCATCAGAAACATTGCGATTATCGCACACGTTGACCACGGAAAGACTACGCTTGTAGACAACATTATCCATCAGTGTCAAGCAGTTGACACTCGGAAAGAAACCGGTCAACTCATTCTTGATAACAACGATCTCGAACGTGAACGAGGCATTACGATTCTCTCAAAAAATGTTTCTGCAAACTGGAAAGGTGTCAAAATCAACATCCTTGACACACCTGGTCACGCCGATTTTGGGGGTGAGGTAGAGCGTGTACTGAAAATGGCCGATGCTGTTTTGTTGGTCGTCGACGCTTTCGAAGGGCCAATGCCGCAAACCAGATTTGTGCTTGGCAAGGCAATTGAGCTCGGTTTGAAGCCCATTGTAGTAGTCAACAAAGTTGATAAGGAGAATTGCACTCCTGACATTGCCCAAGAGCAAGTTTTTGATCTGATGTTCACCTTGGATGCCACCGAAGAGCAGTTGGACTTTCCAACGGTCTATGGCTCAGCCAAGATGGGCTGGATGGGGCCTGACTGGGAAAATCCCACCACGGATATCACGCATTTGCTGGATGTGATCCTCGAGCATGTGCCTGAGGCTCCTTATCGCGAAGGAACTCCTTTGCTTCAAATCACATCACTTGATTACTCAAAGTACACCGGTCGTATTGCGATTGGGCGTTTGTTTCGAGGTGACCTTCATGCGAACCAAGATTATGCGTTGTGCAATGAAAACGGACATCGCAAAGCAAGGGCCAAGGAATTGTTTGTTTTTGAAGGTTTGGGCAAGGAAAAGGTCGACCACGTTCGAAGCGGAGATCTTTGTGCCATCACAGGAATGGACGGGTTCGAGATTGGCGACACCATCAGCGACCTCGAAAACCCTGAAGTAATGGAGCGCATTGCCGTTGATGAGCCAACCATGTCGTTGCTCTTCACCATCAATACATCACCTTTCCTCGGTCGTGACGGAGATTTTTTGACCAGCCGGCACATCCGCGAGCGCCTGGACGCCGAATTGCAGAAGAACTTGGCGCTTCGCGTCGAGCCAACGGATAGCGAGGATAAGTGGATTGTTTACGGACGAGGCATTCTGCATTTGTCGGTGCTGATCGAGACCATGCGACGGGAAGGCTATGAAATGCAAATTGGAAAGCCTCAAGTGCTGTTCAAAGAGATTGATGGTGCCAAGCATGAGCCTTTTGAGCACCTCGTGATCGACGTGCCCAGCGAAGTGGCAAGCAAGGCGACGGAACTAGTGATGAAACGCAAAGGAATGCTCCAGGTCATGGAAGCCAAAGGTGATTTGCAGCACATGGAATACCGGATTCCATCTCGCGGACTCATCGGTTTGCGGAACCAAGTCTTGACTGCGACATCTGGAGAAGCCGTGATGACCCACCGCTTTGATGGATACGAACCCTTTGCAGGCGAACTCACTTCGCGCTCCCTTGGCTCTTTGGTCAGCAAAGAAGCAGGACAATCCCGTGCCTTCGAAATTGACCGCCTACAGGACCGCGGAACCTTCTTCATCGATTCAGGTCAGGACATCTACGCAGGGCAAGTCATCGGTGAAAGCTCACGCGACAACGACATGGAGCTGAACCTCGTCCGCGGAAAGCAGCTCAACAACATGCGCTCGTCTGGCACAGACAAAAGCCTTCGCATCGCTCCCCCCCGAAAACTTTCTTTGGAAGAATACATGGAATGGATTGGCGATGATGAGTACCTTGAGGTCACTCCGAAGGCGCTGAGGGTTAGGAAGGTGAAATAAGTTGTTAAAATGCCCGTACACAGAGAATCGCAAACGATCTTTTATCACATTCCGAAATGTGCTGGCTCCGGGGTTGAAGAAATGTTTGGAATGCGAACCGTGCCAAACCTCTTTTTGCCAGAATTCGGAACTGTTGAATATAATGGCGTCAAATTCTCGTTGCAACACCTTACGCCTATGGCAGTTGAGAGCCTTTATCCAGAGTTCTCTGGTTTTGCATCATATGCTATTACTCGAAACCCTTACGAAAAAGCGGTTGCTTCTTATTGTTGGTTAAGAACCAAGCACGAAAAGGCTCAATTCTTCCGCTTTCGTGAAAACCGTTTCATCAAATGGCTGAACAACTACGCCTGTCACTTTGAAATCGATCATACGCTACCGCAGTCTTATTGGGCAAGCAATGTTGACCACAAATTTGATATAAGTGGGTATGACGCCGCAACGCAGGCCATGAGTAAGCGTATTGGAATTCCTGTTCGGGCGGATTTGCGCCATTCGAAGAGAAACAAATTAGACACCAAAAAGATTGTTCAATCACTCTCCCAAAAAAGCTAAGATGAGATTTACAAAATTTATGAGGTTGATTTTGATATGCTTCATTACTCCAAAGGACTCATTAGACATTGAATAAAACGCTCATCATTCTCGTCACCTTTAACGGATCCAAGTGGCTTAAAGAGGTGTTAAAATCCATTGGCACTGGATTAGAATATCACGTCTGGGCCAGAGACAATGGTTCAACTGACGAAACCGTGAGTCTCCTGAATAATCACCCGGCAGTCACTTATTTCAGTAAAGGTGAAAATATCGGTTTCGGTTGTGCGAATAACGAGGGGATAAGATTTGCTCTAGCACAGAATTACGATTCCGTGTTTCTTCTCAATCAAGATTGTCGAATTCAATCAGACATATTTTTGTCACTCAGGTCGTTCGGGTTGACCAATAAGGAAAATGTTACTTGCCCTATTCAATTGAATTGGAATGGTATTGGCGCCAATCTCAATTTTAGTGCTCGATATGCCCCAGATTGGGCTTCACACAAAGAGCCCTTTGAGGTAGACTTTGTAAACGCTGCCGCTTGGTTCATTCCTATCAGCATAGTTAAAAAAGTCGGTGGATTCAATCCTGTTTTCTTCATGTATGGAGAAGATCGTGATTGGGGGCGACGACTACTAGAGATTGGAGGACAGTTCACTGTGCTTCCCAAGCTTTTCTGCTACCACCATAGCTCCATTCAACACAAACGACAGAACATAATTGAAACTAAGAAGAAAATTATCTTCTCCTACGAAGTGACAGAGTTCTTCTTCTCCAACAAAAATTTTACTGAGTGGAAAAAAGGGTGGATTAAGCGCGCTTTAAAACGATCCTTTCGTCGGAAACAGCTATTCAACACTGTCACTCTCATAAACCCAATTGCAGAAGTCCGAGTCTACCGCCTTTTCCAACTGAGTGCTCCAACTTGGGGTGAAGTGAGAAAAAAATCCATGTTCTCAAGCCCATTTCTTCTTGACAATTGACGTTTACCTCCGTAGGTCAATCTCACGCTCGATTAACCACTTCTTCCGCTGGACCAAGCTCGTCTGAGATGCATTACCTCCGTGTATGCGACAGCGTTGTGCGGGGTGTATGCCTCTGAAAAAAGTAACCGCCGGTTCTGCATATTCGGCACGTAACAACATCTCGGTATCACCCGCAACTCGAACATCCATAAATCCGCCCAATCGATTCCAAATGTCTTTTGACCACAGCGACGGTGCGTGCGAAAGCACCCGGTGCTTCATTGACTTCAGACCATCATCCCATCGCTCCAAAATAACACGAACGACCCCTTCATCGCCACCAATACACTCTAGAGCATGCTGCAACCAGTCCTCATAAGCCACATCATCAGGGTCAATGAAGGTTACATGGGTCCATGGAA
>CAJQMI010000024.1 GCA_905479395.1 uncultured Flavobacteriales bacterium | reverse complement strand
CTGATTCGACTTAAAGTCGGTTGTCGATGATGCTCACTCCTGGGTAATCATTGGCGTCAAAAACAAACTTGCTAGGGGAAACCTCAGCTCGCGGCTTAAACGACGTTACGTCGTAAGTCACATCGGTTCCTTCGCGTCCCTTCACCACGGCCCGAACCATTTCCATTTTAGCTTCATCAATGAACAGCTGAATGGTATGGAATGGCTTTTCATCGCCTTGATTCGGGTAGAGGTTAACGTGGCTTACTGCTCGCCCTTCGATTTCTGTTGGCTCCTTCAATTCGTTCTTAAAGTCGTCTTCCCACAACGTGAAAAGCTTTGATGGATCCATGCCTTCTTCCGCCATCGCATCCGCATCGTCAATGTAGCAATCGTTGACTGCTGTCTCGTAGGTCCAAATGGTGGTACCGTCGCAAATGATGGTGTAGTCTCCGAGGTCCAAGTAGTACTTGTCCTCATCAATGAAGATTTTTCCGTTTTGCTTCGCTTCGAAGTCACTGACTTTGTCCACCATGTGCGAAACATATGAGGCTTCGATTGACCCATAAGCTTGGGCGTCTTTGCTCAACTGGCTTAGAATGGATTCAGCTCCTTGCGCTCGAAGCGATGAAGAGCTTAAGGAAACAAGCGCAAGTGCGCTCAATAGACACGGCAAAAATTTCATAGTGCGAAGATGCTTCATGCATCTCCTATCTGCAACATCTGTTCCAAACTCATTTCATCAGGAACAAGAACTTTTCGAGCTTTGGAGCCTTCGAACGGTCCGATGATTCCGGCATCTTCGAGTTGGTCAATGATTCTGCCGGCTCGGTTGTAGCCAATTTTAAGTTTTCGTTGCAGCAATGAGGTCGACCCTTGCTGATGCATGACAATGACTCGAGCGGCATCTACGAACATGTTGTCGCGCTCATCATCGCTTAAATTGCCACTCTCACTATTTCCTTCTGGTGTGTATTCAGGAAGAATAAATGCGTCGGGATAACCTTGTTGACTGCCGATGAACTCGCAAATGGCCTCCACCTCCGGCGTATCGACAAATCCGCACTGGATGCGAATCAAATCGTTGCCGGTGCTCATAAGCATATCTCCTCGGCCGATGAGTTGATCTGCCCCTCCTGCATCTAGGATGGTGCGGGAATCAATTTTGGACGTGACGCGGAAGGCTATGCGTGCCGGGAAATTTGCTTTGATGGTACCGGTGATGATGTTGACCGAGGGTCGCTGCGTTGCGATGATCAAGTGAATGCCAATGGCCCGGGCCAATTGTGCAAGTCGAGCAATGGGCGTTTCAACTTCCTTACCGGCTGTCATAATTAGATCGGCAAATTCGTCCACCACCAATACGATGTAGGGGAGGTAACGATGGCCTTCCTCTGGATTCAGTCGGCGACGAACGAATTTTGCGTTGTACTCTGCCAAGTTTCGGCATTGTGCGTCCTTCAACAAGTCATAACGCTGATCCATTTCAATGCACAGCGAATTGAGGGTTGCAACCACCTTGGTCGTGTCTGTGATGATGGCCTCCTCCGCATCAGGCAATTTTGCCAAGTAATGCCGTTCGATGTGATTGAATAGGGTCAATTCGACTTTCTTCGGATCCACCAAGACGAATTTCAACTGCGAGGGATGCTTGCGGTAGAGCAAACTGACGAGCATGGCGTTGAGTCCGACTGATTTACCCTGTCCTGTTGCACCTGCCATGAGTAGGTGAGGCATTTTTGCTAGATCGAACACGTACGTTTCGTTCGAAATGGTTTTTCCCATGGCGATGGGGAGCGCCGCTTTGGAGTGATTGAATTTGTCAGACGCAATCAAAGCGCGCATCGAGACAATATCTGGGCTCGAATTAGGTACCTCAATTCCAATGGTGCCTCTGCCGGGAATAGGAGCGATGATTCGAATGCCAAGAGCGGCGAGACTCAGCGCGATATCATCCTCTAAGTTTTTGATTTTGGAAATTCGAATGCCAGGGGCCGGGACAATTTCGTACAATGTCACCGTCGGTCCAACCTCAGCTGAGATGCTGGATACTTCGATGCTGAAGTTGCGCAACGTCTGGATGATGCGGGTTTTATTGGCATCCAATTCTTCTTCACTCACCTGCACTTTTCCATCACCGTGTTGAACCAAGAGATCCAGGTTGGGCAATTCGAATCGGCTCAGATCAAGGGTAGGGTCGTATTCGCCGAAATCTTGGACTTTTTGGTCGATTTCATCATCAGACAATTGAGTCTCATCAGCAGCGACTTTGACTTCGAACGATACTTCGTCGTCCTTTTCTGGTTGCAGTTCCGTCGGGGCTGGGGGGGCACTCGATTCCACAGAAGGCGATGCGTCTTGTTCCAACTCCGTGAGCAGTTCATCGAGCGCAGCTTCTGTAGCGTCGTCTTCGTCTCCGTCTTCGTCCTCAGGCTCGGGCACCCTGTGTTCGGGCACCTCCGTGACTGATGTTGAGGCCGGATGGGTCAAATCTTCATTGACCCATGGCAGATCATCGGCCTCAGGTTCAGCATACCCAGGCTCTGACATTGCACCTGCAATCGACGTTTGCTCATCATCGTCTCCTTTGTTCCAAGCGCCTGATTCCGCGTCTTCTGATGAAAACCAGTCTTTGATGCTTCCAAATGAAAAGCTTGAAAGTCCCGTGAGCTGCGGCTGAAAGTAAAAAGCTAAAATGGCTAGGATAGCACCGCCAAAAACGAGGCCGTTGCCAAGCGTGCCCAGATAAATCAGGGCGTTTTCTGTCATAAAATGTCCCGCAGCTCCAATCCAATGATCCCAACTTGGAGCCCCCCACTTTCCTAAAATTGAAGCCAAGTAACCTGCAAACCAAGGGCTCACAAGGGTCCAAAATATTGCCCAACGAAAAGTTTTTCCATGCGCATTGGAAGTTTTCTGCGTGATCAGCGGCCACGACCACGTGAACATCAATACAGGCAAAGAAAGCGCTCCCAATCCCAGTGCTTGTCTTCCAACCCAAAAAGCCAAATGCGCTCCTGCACCGCCCAACCAGTTTTGATAGGGTTGTTCGCTTGACCGCAGGGCTTCGTTCAGCCCTTCCAATACCAGAGCATAGTCGCCAGCTCCTGTGAAAAGTCCTGAAATCAAGGCGCATCCGAGGTAAACTGCGGCAACCATGATGGTTACGCCAAAAGCTGCTTGCAGGCGGGGGTTTTGCCACCGCAGTCGAACCGCAGATAACCAGAGGGTGACTCTGCCTGGGGACTTTTGTGCGTTCGTTGTTTTTTTGCTGCTTTTTTTAGGAGCATCAACAGAACCTTTTTTTCGGTTGCGCGGTGTTGCAGCTTTGCTGCTGGTGGTATTTTTGCGAGTAGCCATTGCGAAAGCATAAACTTAAGAGAAGGAAAGGCCCGGAAAACCTCTAGTGACGCAGGCTTATCCACGTTGAAATGTTGGATTTGCAATAAGGGCTTGTCAGGTCACAATGATTCGCTATATTTGCACTCCAATTTTCGACAGATGGCCAAGAAAGGCAACCGCGTACAAGTGATCCTCGAATGCACAGAGCATAAAACTTCTGGCAAGCCAGGAACGTCACGATACATTACGACCAAGAACCGGAAAAATTCTCCGGATCGCATTGAACTGAAGAAGTACAATCCCGTGCTGCGGCAGATGACCGTGCACAAAGAGATTAAATAAGCTCACTCATGGCAAAGAAAACAGTAGCATCCTTGCAGTCCGGCGGCGGAAAGCAACACACGAAGGTCATTAAGATGATCAAAAGCGATAAATCAGGGGCCTACACTTTCCGTGAGGAGATTGTGCACAATGACGACGTCAAAGATTGGCTGAATCGCGATTGAGCGAATCGGTCATTTGAAAACCATATTTTAAGAAGGGCCGCACTTGCCAAAGTGTTGGCCCTTTTTCGTTAAAGAAGGCTTCAAATCGGAATCATTCTATGAGTTTCTTCAAACGTATTTTTTCAGGAAAAAAAAAGGAAAGCCTCGACTCGGGACTGGAAAAAACACGCTCCAACGTTTTTCAGCGTTTGGCGAAGGTTTTTACCGGAAGACGCAGGGTTGATGAAAATTTGATGGATGACTTGGAGGAGGCGCTGATCACCGCAGACGTTGGCGTGGACACCACCACTAAGATTTTGGATCGCCTTCGGAAACGGGCGCGTTTTGAAGCCTACATGGAAGTGCAGGAGCTTTATAACATGTTGCGTGAAGAGATCGCTGGGCTTTTTTCCGATTCGGAAGCAGGAACGTTGGATGATTTTGATGCAGGCATTCTGAATTCGGCGCAAGGTCCCAAGGTGATTATGGTGGTTGGAGTAAACGGCGTTGGAAAAACAACGTCCATTGGCAAATTGGCTTGGCGCTACAAAAATGAAGGCAAGAAAGTCTTGTTGGGTGCATCGGACACCTTTCGCGCTGCAGCGATTGATCAACTGAAGATTTGGTCCGAGCGGGCTGGCGTCGAAATCATCGCACAGCACATGGGAGCCGACCCAGCATCTGTTGCTTTTGATACGCTGGAGGCGGCTGTGGCCCGGGATGCAGAAGTGGTAATTATTGATACTGCTGGCCGTCTACACAACAAAAAGGGATTGATGGAAGAGTTGACCAAAATCAAACGGGTCATGGATAAAATCATTCCGGGCGCACCGCATGAAGTGTTGCTCGTTTTGGACGGCTCTACGGGCCAAAATGCTGTGGAGCAGGCCAAGCAATTCATGTCTGCGACCGAAGTGTCTGGCCTGGTGCTTACCAAATTGGATGGCACCGCCAAAGGAGGCGCTGTTCTGGCCATATCTGACCAGTTGAGCATACCCGTCCGTTTTATTGGCATCGGAGAAAAGATGGAAGATTTGCAAGATTTCGATGTCATTGAGTTTATTGATAGCCTTTTGCCTGAAAATTGGGATGAATCAGCCATAACCTGATCCATTTCCTAGCGATTCAACCCCATGAGAACACGAACCACCCAGCCGCGTAAAGTCAATGTAGTGACTTTGGGTTGCGCCAAAAACATTTTCGATTCTGAAGTCCTGATGGGTCAACTTCGGGCCAACTCGTATGATGTAGAGCATGAGTCGAAATCCGATGATGCAGGAATTGTAATCATCAATACCTGCGGTTTCATTGAAAGTGCCAAGCAAGAAAGCATCGACACCATCATTCGTTTTTCACAAGCGAAGGAAGAAGGATTGGTTGACCGCGTTTACGTCACAGGCTGTTTGTCTGAGCGTTATAAGGACGAATTGAAAGACGGCATACCTGAAGTTGACGCTTGGTTTGGTACACGCGATTTGCCACGTTTGCTGAAAACACTCAAGGCGGATTATAAGCGTGAATTGGTAGGAGAGCGTCTTTTGACCACGCCGGCCCACTATGCCTATTTGAAGATTGCAGAAGGATGTGACCGTCCCTGTGCATTTTGTGCGATTCCCTTGATGAGGGGCAAGCACGTTTCCACACCAATGGAAGATTTGGTAAAACAAGCCGAAGGTCTTGCAGCCAATGGCGTGCGCGAGCTCATTTTGATTGCCCAGGATTTGACTTACTACGGCCTTGATATTTACCGGGAGCGAAAGCTGGCGGATTTGGTTCGCCGACTCAGCGATGTTGAGGGCATCGATTGGATTCGTCTTCATTATGCTTTTCCGACTGGATTTCCGATGGATGTCTTGGATGTTATGGCAGAACGTTCGAATGTTTGCAATTACTTGGATATGCCGTTGCAACACGCTTCAGATGACATTTTGAAGAGTATGCGCCGTGGAATCACACAAGAAAAAATGGACCGCTTGATTGGCGATATTCGAAATCGAGTGCCTGAAATTGCATTGCGAACCACCTTGATTTGTGGATTTCCAGGTGAAACGGAGGCGCATCATGAAGACATGTTGGAATGGACCGCTCGCATGCGTTTTGAACGAGTCGGTTGCTTCACGTATTCACATGAGGAAAACACCCACGCTTTCAAAATGGAAGACGGCGTTTCAGAGGAGGTGAAGCGCAAGCGTGTGGAAGAAATCATGGAGCAACAAGCGGGTATTTCTTACGATCTCAACCAGAAATTTATTGGCACACGGCAACGTGCTTTGGTCGATCGCACGGAAGATGGCATCTGGATTGGACGCACCGAATGGGATTCTCCGGACGTGGACAATGAAGTGCGCATCACGGTTCCCGAAGATGTGCATTTGCGCATGGGAGATTTTGCCGAAGTGGAAATTGAGTCAGCTACGGAGTTTGATTTGCATGGCAAATTGGTCTGATCATATGTATCCGGTGATGGAGCAATTCCTCACTGTACAAGGAGAAGGTGCTCATACCGGCAAGAGCGCGTGGTTCATCCGTTTGGGTGGATGCGATGTGGGGTGTGCTTGGTGTGATGTAAAAGAAAGTTGGGATGTAGAAGCGCATCCCAAAGTGCGTTGTGCGGAACTCGTGGAGGCGGCAAAGGCGTCGGGTGCTCCCATCTGTGTCGTAACAGGCGGTGAACCAGCAATGCATGATCTCGGTCCCTTGACCAAAGGCTTGCAGGAAGCGGGCCTGAAAACCCATATCGAAACTTCTGGTGCGCACAAGATGTCTGGAAATTGGGACTGGGTGACGCTTTCGCCAAAGCGATTCAAGGCTGCTAGAAAGGACGTTTACGGTGAGGTAGATGAATTGAAAATCGTTGTGGTGAATCGTCACGATATTGCATGGGGAGAAACCCACGCCGCAGAGGTTTCGAGCGACACGGAGTTGTTTTTCCAGCCCGAGTGGGACCGACGCGAAACGGTGTTGCCCTACATCATGGATCACTTAAAAGTTGAGCCACGCTGGCGCATCTCGTTGCAAACCCACAAGTACCTCGGTTTGCCTTGATTTTTACGATTGGGGAAGCGCCGAACTGTCAGATTTCAATAGCGTCGGTCCTCAATAGAAACGAATGTGCTTTTTCTTATTCTGAATGCACATCTGTCCAAAAGGAGCCTCACTTCTCGTCCCACTACATCGACGCTAAGGTTTGCTTTTTCCGCGATGCCGCATTTGGTCAAGGCAGGGTGTTACAGTGAGATATTGAGCACTTTCCAATCCGTCTCGTTCAGGGTTCGACCCAACGCCTGATTCAGGCGCGTGTGATTCAATTCGAACACCGGGCTATCGAGAATCAACTTGTGCCGGTCGTTGGCTGTTAGCGCTCCAAAACTTCAAACGTCACATTCCCCGTGTTGCCATTCGCGTCATAAAAGTCCAGCATGCGCATCATGAATTCCCGGCCTTCTTCGGTGCGTATGCAGTACAGCTTATCAAAATCAACGCTGTAAGAGCTGGTGCTGAGATCAAATATTTTCCAATCGTAACCAATTGCATTCCATGATGAACTGAAAACAAGTTCATCCCAGCTATTGGTTTTCCAAGTATCCCAGTCAACCTCATCAGTCTCAAAGACACGAACGCGTTGCGTAGGCGTCAAAATGCCCACCACGAGATAGGGAATCTCACCATCCAAAAGTTCCATGTATTGAGTGATGCACAACTCCCATGCTTCGGCAGGAGGCTCAATTTGGCGTTGCATGCGGTCAATCAAGCTCACTTGATGCCATTCGTATCCATCGATCTGTTGCACTGTGATGGTGTCTGAGTTTGTCTCTTCGAGGTCAGCGACACGCAAGAGCCATGATTCATCATCGAATCCGATCAAACTTAAACGGAGGGTACCCAGCGATTCGTTGTCTTCGTCCAGTCCGAGATCGACCAAGACGAGCTCGTTCAGCTGCAGTTGGAGCGAAGATGAGTCGTGTAGATTTATTCCAGAAGGCTCCATGATTTCCCAATCAACCGAGTTCGGGTCGATGGGCGTGTTGAATTCGTTAATTCCAGTGTGGCGCGTTTTCATGGCCCTCCCGGAATTGAGCATAAGCTGCGATGTTCCAGATGCTTCGCGCAGTGCGATGCACCAATCTCGCTGTTTGCAAGAGGCTTCAACCCGATTGTTTTTTAAACTAAAGAACAATTGAGACTCATAGTCAGACCCTACGTTCGCTTCAACCAAGTTCACTTGGTTTGGAGTTCGAACCGGCACGGGCAGTTCTCTTTCGATGCATCCCGACAAAGCACCAAGGGCAGCAACGAGTATGAGTACGGTTGAATTAATCCGCTTCATTTTCTCCGTGATTCGATTCGATAATTCAGTCGCAAATTGAAGCTTCTTCCCCAGGAAAGCAATGTTGAAGATGACGCGTGTGCGGCGTTATTTGCTAAACTGGCAATCGAAGTCACATTTGTGAGATTCTTTGCGGTCGCAGTGACTTGCCAACGTTGGGAAGGCGATTTCCATTGCACATGAGCGTCGAGCCATGAATAAGCGTCTGTTTGTTGCTGCTGAATGGATTCGAAGTTGCTGCTTACCACTCGTTGGGTAGGCCCAATCCAACGCAGCGAAGCTCCCATGGTGAAAGTGGTGTGTGCTTTCCATTCAATGCGTGAGGAGCATTCCAAGGAGGTGAACCTAGGAAATGCAGCGCTTGTCGCATCCGCTTTTTGTTGCGAATTCAACACGCTCGATGCTCCGCCAATGATCCAACGTTCGCTGCGAAAATCTGCATTTACCTTGATTCCTTGGGCTTGAAATTGAGCGAAATTTTGGTATCGAAATGTTCCGTCTTGTTGGTCGATGAGGCCAATTTGGTCTTGGATAAAATTGGTGAAAAGCTGGGATGATACTTCGAATTTCTCTTGAGCCCAACTCCAATCTAGTTGTCCAAAATGCGACGTTTCGGGAGCAAGGTTTTCATTTCCGTAGAGGGAGTGGTTGATGTCTACGAATCGGAAGTACAGTTCTTTCAAGCTCGGTGCTCGGAAACCCCTTGCATAGGAAAGACGCATCCGTTGCGCTCCGTTTTTCCAAAGACCAAGAGCACTTGGTAGGAAGGGTGCTCCAAATCGTGAGTTGTAAGCTTTTCGTAAACCAAACTTCCACTTGATGTTGTCGCTTTCCCATTGAGCTTGTGTGAAAAGCGCTGCATCTGTGATGCTTTTGGTACCGCTTTCCATGCGTTTACTGGCGAATGTCTGATGATTCACGTCCCATCCTACCTGGAGGTCCCACGACCCCTGTTTCCAAACGCTTCCGCTACCACGGGTCTGAAAAGAGTGCATGCTGGTAGTGTCCTGCGCTGTGGCGTCAAGCGGAGCGGTTTCGAGGCTGGTGAGATCCGTCGAGAACGCTTCTCGGGAGCGCCAAAATCTCTGGTAGGACGCAAGGATAGACCACGCAGTTCCATCCCGATTGTAGTGTTTCGCTTCGATCACAGGCATCCAGCGGCGTGTTGAGTATCGATCATCAAAAGCACTCTGGGCATAAGGCAATCGAGGGGCTCCTTTGTTGTCAATGCGTTCGAACAATCCGTTGAAGCGCGGTTTGATAAGCCATGACCCCATCTGGTACTGGGTTTTCCAATTGACGGAGTGCTGCAGTTTGGGGTTCCAAAGTTGGGTGCGAGTCGAGTCCGCAGAGTAATCAGCAAACCCATCCCAATTGGCGTCTGACGGAGACCACCCATCAAAGTAATAGCGAGACAGATTGAAGGAGTGGTGTTTTCCGTTGCTATTGGTAGACCAAGCTACCGATTGGGACTGCACGCCGACGCTTTCATACTGCAATGTTCCTACTAGTGCGTGACGAGCGGCGAGGTCTGTTTTGGTGATGATGTTGATGGTGCCAGACAAAGAGTTCGTTCCAAACTCTACCGCCATTGGACCATCGATGATTTCAATGCGCTCAACATCACTCAAGGCGATTTGGCTGAGGTCGATGTTGTCACTCATACGACCTGTTAGCGGCACGCCGTCGACGAGAACGTTCACGCTTCGTCCCCCCAAGCCATTCATTTTCATGGACGCACCGAGAATTGGATCTTGCGCCACTTCGAAATTGAGTTGGGATCGCATGAGATCTCGCAAAGAATGCGCCCCCATGGTCACGATTTCTTTGGATTCAATCGTTCGAACGCTTCGCATGGCGTCTCTCTTGATTGTGCCAGAAGACTCCCCTGTAACTGTCGCTAATTCCAGCTCAAATAACCGCTCTTCAAAAGAGGTCCAGGAGCTATCTGCTGGGTTGCTCATTTGAGCAACTGTTTTGCTTGTCAGCCCAAGTGCAATGACCACAGAAAGCGCTAGAACACGGGCGAATAAACGATATGTCAGGGGGTTTTGTCTCATTGGATCACGAAACGCGCTGTCGTTGTTTGTCCCAATGGATTCACAGATTCAATGATGTAAAATCCGGGGGTCAGTCCTTGGGTATTCATGGTGTATGGGAACCCTGTAGGAATGAAAGAGCGCACAATGGCACCCGATGCTGAGTGCACATGGAAAACAGCATTTTCAAACCCTCGTGCAGCTTGAAGTGTGGCTTGCTCTGATTGGATTGGGTTTGGAAATACTTGGGGCGATTCTGTCCATGAAATGTTTTCAATGAATGAAGTTGTTGCCACCTTCTTTCCAATGCTGATGTTCCCCGTAGAGGATCCTTCAAATTCAGTCATGACCATGCGCCACACCTCACCGTTGTGTGCGGAGACAAAATAGCAGCGGTTGCTTTCCAACGCATAACCCGCACCGGGCACGTAGCTTTTCCAGTCATAACCAACTTCGTTTGTGGCGAGTGAAAATGTTTCTAAATCGAAGCTGCCGTCGGTGTACGGGTCATCGAGGTCTTCTACTTGTTGCACCATTACATTGGGGTGAGCAAGAGCTCCAACTACCGAGTAATACGTTCCCCCTCCAATATCTTCGAGGTATGACAGGAACTGAAAATCCCATGGGGCGCTAGGCTCCAAGTCTAGAACCTGCCCATTCGTTAAGTTGCAGTATGCGAAGAGCTTGCCTTCGAAATCTGATTTACTGACAGATACAAAAGTTTCTTCTGTTCCATCGAGGTTGGCCATCTTGAGATCGTATGTCCCACTGACGAGAGAAACAAGAGCAAATTGTTTCCACGAGCCATCTGGAAGCTCTATGAGGTACATTTTGTCTGATTGGACTTCATGCGTGATGACATCATACACTCCCCATCCCAGATCAAAGACACCATCCCCGTCTTGATTGAACGCGCCATTCGCCCAGTCAGATTGGTCATTCCGCAGGGGTGCAGTCGCTTGCCAATTTTCAAAATCCACATTGAGCCAGTCTTCCAAAGGTCCATAGGGGTGGAGCAGCATACCTGTGCCACAATTTATACGTGCCGAACTACCCATGGGTCTTACGTCCAATGCAACGTGCCAGTCAGCCAAAGGACTCTGGGCAACCACTCCACTTTCCAGACTGTAATAGACCATGTTTGAATAACCGGCCTCCATCGTGAAGGAGTCTTCGGTAATTTCTTGTGCTTTTGAACTGCTGCAACCGAGCACGGAGACGACAGCGATTACTAGGGGTTGAAACAAACTAAATTTCATTTTTCTAAGGCTTGAGAGTGTAAAATCTGTGCGAAATTAGATGATGATTTCTCTCCTGGTAGCCGCAGTTTGTCAGGGGTTTGTCATTCTGGTACAAAGCAAGGATTCACGACACTGAAACGCCTGTTTTCAGTTACAAATGGATAACGGACCGAAGCGGGTTTAACGGTCGAATCTCAACCTGAGGGTCTTCGTTTTCGGTTGTGTTCTACAGCATAGAATTTTACCTTGTTCTTTTTCAGCATCCGACAACCCGCTTACACCGTCGCGCAGGATTTCACCTTCAACAACCTGAGCCTGACAAGACAAACAGATTCCTCCTCGGCAAGAGTGAGGCACATCCAATCCTGCCTCAAGAGCAGCTTTTAGAATGGACTTGCCTTCGCCATGCATGGTGAAACTTTGGACCCCAGAGTCTTGTTCGATTTCAACCGTACATTTTGGTCGCAACTGTTGCAGTGCATCGGTTGGGGAGGCTCCAGCGTTTGTAGATGCAATGAGCCGATCGGTAAAGTATTCGGTGTGTCTCTGACTTCCGGGAATGCGCAGCTCGTCGAGAGCCTCATGCACACTTTTCATCATGCCAAAGGGGCCGCTGATGATGTACTGTGCTTCTTGGGCGCTGGGCTCCTTGCTCAACCACTTCAAGACTTGGTCCTTGGAGATGCGACCGAGGTTGTCTTCTTCGGTGTTTGAGCGTTCAGAGAACAGGCGGTGCATGCTGAAGCGCTCGTGGGATTTGAATGCATCAAATTCATGCATCAAGAGGCCGTGCCGAGGCGAGCGTGCGCCAGAATAGACCACAAATGAAGGCAGATGTGACTGCTCGGTTGAGAGTCCCCATTGCACCAGGCTGTAGATCGGGGTTATTCCGATGCCGCCACCAAAACAGATGAACGTTTCGTTTTTGTTTTTCCACTCGCTTCGCCACAAATTGCTTTTGACTCCGCGCATTTGGAGCGTGTCGCCGGTCTTCAGTTGGTGGTGAAAGAAATGACTCGCCGCTCCTCCTTTTACGTCCTTGACGATGAACTCAGGCTCATCAGAATCAATGGCGGAAATCAAGGAATAGCGACGGTGCAATCTTGGCGATGTCGGCAGCATAAACTCGATGCTCGCGCCTGGTGTGCTGGCGATGGGAGTGCCTTTTGTACTTTCCTTCCGGGTGAGCTTGACGCGCATTGCTTCCGGTGACTCCTTGAAACAGGTCTTCACAATCCAGTCGCTAAATTCTGCCTGCTTCATATTAGAGAGACACTGCGAAGGTCACTTTTGTTCGCGTTCCCCTTAAAACGAGCTGTTTGGGGGTACAGGTGGCATGTGCAACGTCAGTAATTCTTTGAAAATCAATCGGTGCTGCGTGCAATCTTGGACAGCAAGGCGGCAAGAGTTAGCCGATCCACAGGTTCATAGCCCGCTGGCAATTGAAATGCATTCCGACCCCAGTTACGTGGAGGTGTTTCAACCTTTTCTCGGGCACTGATGAGGTAGGATGCAGGTCCATCGTGCAATGTGCAAGATTTCGGTAGAGAATTCATGGACCAGGGGCACGGTGCGTAGTGCTCGTAGCATTCTACAGCATCGTCTGAACGAGATGCTGGACAAGGTTCAAGCAATTCTACAGCATGCCCTAAAAAATGAAAGAGAACATGGTACTCTGATGCTTCAAATGACCCGATCCAAATTCGTTCAAAGCTCGTGCCTTGCTCCGTTATTCTCCAATCTTCACCATTGGTCTCGTAGGTAATTGTTTTTGGCAAATAGTCCCATCCCGACGCTTCAATGTTGAGTGGTTCGACGTCATATACGACCGTTCCGCTCCATGGCTCTGTGGCTTGCAATGCAAAAACAAAAAAGCTTGTTTGCAGGAGCAGGCTAACGGTAACGTGTCGCAACGTTTGGGAAAGTAAGAGGGGATTCAAAACGCGATTGTTTCATCCAGTGCAAGCCGCACCTTCTGTGCATTGACCAGCACAAACCGTTCCAATTCCTCATTCAATGGAATGGCCGGCGTCTCCATTGAGCCTACCACCTGCACAGGTGCGTCGAGTTCAGAAAACAACTCCATGCCTATGCGGCCAGCGAGCGCCTGTGCAAAACCATTTAAGACGGGTTCTTCAGTCACGATTACTGCACGATGTGAGGCGCTTATTCGTTCTGAAATCATAACGAAATCTACAGGGCTGATGGATCGCAAGTCCAAAATTTCAACTTGGTCTTCTAATCCTGTAATCGCTTCTTGAGCCCAATATACGCCGCGTCCATAGGTGATGATGGTGCACTTTGCAGTTTCTCCATCCGAGCATGAATGCGTGAGGCGTGCTTTTCCAATCGGCACACGGTAGGCTGCGTCCGGTTCGATGACTTTTGCGCCTTCTGTGCCAGGTATTTTTGACCAGTAAAGGCCTTTGTGCTCCAATACCACGACTGGGTTGGGATCGTAGAAGGCTGCTTTCAACAGGCCTTTGAGGTCAGCACCGTTTGAAGGATACACAACCTTGATGCCACGGATGTTGGAAAGGACCGATTCAATGCTCGAACTGTGATAAGGACCTCCAGAACCATACGCTCCAATGGGCACTCGCATGAGACTGTGCACTGGCCATTGGCCGTTCGAAAGAAAATAGCTTCGGCTTAGTTCTGTGAACAATTGGTTCATTCCGGGCCACAGATAATCGGCAAATTGGACTTCCACAATTGGACGCAATCCTGCAGCTGACATCCCTGCGGTTGAACCGATGATAAATGCTTCTTGAATGGGCGTGTTAAACACCCTTTCATCGCCGAATTTTTGAGCCAAGGTAGCTGCCTCACGAAACACACCCCCGAGTCTTCCTCCGACGTCCTGACCATAAAGCAAAGCTTCGGGGTGATCTTCCAGAATTTCCTGCATGGCATGCAATGCGCAATCCACCATGAGGGTCGGTTCATCTTTCGATCCGATTCGTTGGCCAGACTCCTCAGTGATGCTTGTTGGTGCCAGTGTGTGGCCCATCAGATTTTCTGGCGATGGCTCAGGTTGTTCGATCGCATGGTCAAAATGCTGTTGGACCTTGGTTATGCCTTCTTGTTGGATGCGGTCCAATTCGCTTTCTCCAATGCCCAAGGAAACGAGTCGCTTTCGCAAACGTGGGAGAGGATCTCTTTTTTCGTGATCGTCGAGGTCATCCCGGTACCATTCTTTGCGCACGCCACTCGTGTGGTGCCCAAGGAGTGGAACATGGGCGTGTACCATGACGGGTTTTCGATGAGTGCGCACGTGATCGAATGCCGACTGCATTGTTTCCATGCTTAATTCGGTGTCTGCTCCATCAATTTCGAAGGCCTTGATTTGTGGGAAAGCCTTGATCAGTGTGCTAGCATCATGCGATCGGATTTCAGAGGCATGCGCCGAGATGTCCCATTCGTTGTCTTGAACCAGCCAAATGATAGGCAGTTCCTTCAAATCACTCATGTGAAGAGCTTCACTGACTTCACCTTCTGTCATGGCTGCGTCGCCAATGGAGCAAATGACAACAGGGGGAGCGTCACCACGATCGTGTCCTAGTCCCTGTGTTTCCCGGTACTGTATGCCCATGGCTACACCTGCCGCTGGGATGGCTTGCATCCCCGTGGCGCTGCTTTGGTGCGGAATTCGAGGCAATCCTGGACGATTCAGAGAGGGATGGCTGTAGTATGTTCGTCCACCTGAAAACGGGTCGTCTGCTTTGGCAAACAACTGAAGCATCAATTCTTCTGGTTCCATGCCCAGAGCAAGCAGCAAACAATCATCGCGGTAGTATGCGCTCAAATAGTCTTGTTCCTCTAAAAGGCGGCCAGCAGCCCACTGAATCGCTTCATGACCCCGGGAACATGCATGCACGTACTTTGAGGTAAGTCTTGCATTGGCTTCATACAAATCGCTCATGGCACGCGCGGTGCTCATGGTTGAAAATGCATTCAGAAGTGCTTTTACGCCAGATTCGATGGTTGACAACGGTATGATTTTTAGAGGACAGGGTAAAGATAGCGCAGTCCGGATGGGCTACCTTCGTTGCCATGCATTTCAATTTTTGGAAATGGGAAGGCACAGGCAATGATTTCATCTTGTTGGACCAACGAGAATGGACTGCAATCCCTGAAGCAAAGGACATCACGAGGTGGTGCGATCGTGAAATCGGGATCGGCGCAGATGGTGTAATTTTTTTTCAACCTCTTTGCCCCGTGAGCGAATCAGGCAAATGTGACATTTGGAAAATGGATTACCTCAATGCTGACGGATCACGCTCGTTTTGTGGCAACGGCAGTCGGGCTTTGTTTGCCTTTTTGTGTGGTCGAGGTTGGATGGATTTGTCGGGGGGTGAGTTGCATGCTTGTGATGGAATCCACGCAGTAAAATGGGAATTGGATTTGGACATTCCAGCGGTCCAGCTCATGGATGTTCAGCCGCCAATCAACGCACCTCATTGGTGGAGTCCTCTGGGGATTTCTGATTTTGTTGATACGGGGAGTCCACATCATTTGGAGTGGGGAAGGACCCACATGATCGATGGTTTGAATGTGGCGTCTCTGGGCCGTGCCATTCGAGTCCAAGAGCATTACGCTCCGGATGGCGTCAACGTGGACTTTGCAGCTCGTGTAAGTTCGACAGAACTGCTCATGCGCACTTTTGAGCGGGGCGTAGAAGCGGAAACGAAGGCCTGTGGCACTGGGGCAGCTGCTGCTGCAATTGCAGACTTCAATCGGCATGGTGGTCCTAGCCGTCGCAAAGTCGTTATGGCCGGTGGAGAATTGACCGTCAAATTTCAATCAGACCAAAAGGCACAAGAACCTTTTCGAGGTGTTTGGTTGGCAGGAGCGGCAAAAGAATTGGGGCGTGGGACGTGGGACGGCACAAAGTGGTTCCTGGGAATGCTGCTGCTCGGTTGGTTTTTAGGTTCAACCCTGCCGTCTCAAGCGGCCGTCAACAGCTCCAATTCCCAATGGACAGATTCGGTTCAGGTGTCGATTTTGACAGGGTCGCCCGGTCAGCAATTGTACAGCGCGTGGGGTCACACTGCGATTCGAATTACCGATTGGGGCCAGACACCCCCCATCGATTGGACGTACAATTATGGCACCTTTCAATTCAGC
>CAJQMI010000023.1 GCA_905479395.1 uncultured Flavobacteriales bacterium | reverse complement strand
CCATACAATACCGGGATACCCGATGACTTGGCAGCAGCGGCTGTTTGGATTCCAGTGATGAATTCGTGCCACTTTTCCGGAGCGTGTTCATGATTTCCACAATTCAAAATGCTACCCACTCGGTATTTCACAAGAGCGTTTTGAACTTTCACAGAATCCAAATGCTGGGGCTCCTGCAAATCATATGGTTCGCCGATGGCGATCGCTCCCAGAGTGAGCTGGGTCATTTCACCCACCTTATCTTCGATGCTGAGGGTCGAGAGCAAAGAATCGACAAAAGCATCTTGGTCATTGCCACTTGACACCTGTTTGTCTGCACAGCCTATGAGCAGTAGCATGCAACTTGCAATGGACAATTGATGGAGAAACCAGTGATTCATGATTGAAGTCGCTTTTCGAGTTTATATCGTGTGCAAATTACAATGAACATCCGATTCCCTCCGCAGCAGTAACCCTACTTTTCCATGCACATTACTTGCACATTTACCTCAACATTCACTCATATATTTGCAGAAGATACGACACTGAAAATCACATGAACCATTACTATACATTGCTTTGATCATATTTTACACACCATCTCAACCCTCAGCGCTTTGAGCACATCGCCTCTCACTTCCCTTCTCGTAGTACCCTACCTCATCTTCGGAACAATGTGTTTGGCAAACACGAATCCTTCGCAAGTTGTCATTCAACACTTTGATCGAAAAACCATTGGCGGCGGCACCCATTGCCCCTATATTTCGATTGGTGACCCCAACTTCGTTGCTGCAGCTAACAACCTCGGTCTGCTCATTTTTGACGGAAACGAATGGTCCTTAATGGACATGCCCAATGGGGCGCAAGCACGATCTGTCGCAGGTTTTGAGAACCTTCTTTATTGCGGCGGACAGGGGTTCGCAGGGATCCTTCGTCACAACGTCGCCACGCACGAACCTAAATGGACTGATTGCACTCCGCAAATCCAAGCAAAGTCAGGTGCCTTTGATGACGTATGGAGAATGTTTGTGCCGCAATTGCCAAGAAATGGCAGGGAATCTAATCTCAACGCAGTTTTCAGTTGTCAGGAATTTGCTGGCTCCCTTTCGCCTGATGGTGACTATCGAGAATGGCTAAAGGGTCCAATACGAAATGCTGCTACGTGGGATAAAGGAGTTGCATTTCAGACGAATGGTTTCATCCATTTCTTTGATTGGTTGGGTGTTGAAGTTGAAAAAATCCAATTGCAAGACGACTGGAAAATGGAAGGTGTGCTAAAAGATCAGGATGGCGACATCATGATCTTGACCCACGACCATGGCATTCAAGTGTGGAAGGATTCCTATTGGCAAGCAAGCACTTCGCCGTTGAGCGAACACTTGAAAGAGGTCCGTGTGAATTGCATTGAGCAGCATGAAAATTCCTGGCTCATCGGCACATCTCGTGGAGGGATTGTAAGCACCACCAACTTTAAGACATTTCAAAATTCCTACACCCAAAATTCCGGCTTGATCAGCAATAGTGTTCTCAGCCTGAAAACGGATACTCTTGGGAATCTCTGGGTTGGCCTCGAAGGGGGCATCGACTTGCTCAAATACAACTGGCCGCATCGAACACCAGCTGGCTTGGAGGAGCTCAATGAAGCGGGGTATTCATCCTTGCACCTTGCGGATGGGAGCAAGTATTGGGGAACTTCTCAGGCCGTTTATCTTCAATCTCGCGATGATGCTTCTCTTCAAGTAATTGAGGGCGTCCCAGGGCCAATATGGTCATTGTCCTTGAGGCAAAATGACGTTTGGGTGTGCCATCGTTCAGGAGCTGGCATCATTCAGAACGGTCAATATCAGCCAGTCATCGATGAGACGGGTGTATGGAATATCTGGCCCTCGTCAGATCCTTCGGTTTGGTATGCAGGAACCTACCTCGGCATGGTCCAAATTGGTTATGCCCCGAGGGGGCGTCACCCGAGCAGTCGATGGCACAACAATGGACGAATCGAAGGCTTCAATGAAAGCTCTCGTTTCCTTCAAGAAGAAAAAAGCGGCATATGGTGGATATCTCACCCCTATAAGGGAGCTTTTCGGTTGAATTTGAACGAACAGGAACGTACGATCACGAATGCTGCGGTTTACGCCGATTCTTCGGGCTTCCCAACCCCTCTTCAGATCAACATGTGCGAGCTCGATAAACGAATGATTTTCGCCACCTCACGCGGGTTCTATCGTTGGAATCGTGAAACGGATCGAATGATTCCTGATAGCAGCGCTTTGAGCAATTGGATCGATCACGACCGGTCGTATCAGCGCATCATGAATAGCCCAACAGGAGACATCTGGATTTTTGACGACAAATCTATCCGCATGTTACCGCTGGGAGGCCTTTCTGTCCTCGAAGCCCCAAGATCACGTTTCGCAACAATGGAGCAAAATCCAGTCCCCACTCCTTTTGAGGCCATCGAGTTCCTCGAAAACGGTCAAGTATCCATCCCTACTGAGCAAGGGTTCATCTACCTCACACCTCAATTGATGCATCATGAAAAAAGCTTACCGAACTTGCACATTAGCGAAGTGAAGCATTTGAACAACGCAAAATCAGAAGCGTTCATTCAAGACGAAACCATACTGCTTAATGCTGGTGTTCACGCCCTCGAGTTCAAGCTCACCGGACTCAACTCAGATTGGGCAGGGTTGCTCGAATACCAGTGGCGCATTCAAAATGTAGCCGAACAATGGTCACGACCAACTTCAAACTCAAGAATCACGCTCTCAGGCTTGCAACCCGGAACGCATGAAGTGGAGTTTCGCGCGTTCATTGGCGAAAACATTCCTTGCGCCGTGACTCCCGTAAAAATCATCATCAGCCCATATTGGTATCAACTGTCCTGGGTGCGCATCATTGCAGCTCTGCTTTCGATTTCACTTGTGGTGATTTTCTTCCAACGCAACAAACGCATCCTTGAAGCTGACCATCTCATCCAAAAGCAAAAGGAACATGACAAGCGCATCGAAATTGAAAAGGCCATGAAAGCTTCCATGGAGCATACCGAAATGGCCTTGCAAGCACAAAAGGCCCGGGCGAAAGAGCAGCAATTGGCTGCTAAGAATAAAGAATTGGCTTCGGCAACAATGCACTTGGTTCAAAAATCCCAATTGATTCAAACAATCGACTCGAACTTGCAATCTTTGAAGTCTCAAATACCAGGCGAAAACAAAGCCGAGGTTGATGGACTATTGAACATCATCAAAGATGGTGGGAAGCTAGATGATGCATGGGACACTTTTACAAAGCAATTCGACCAAGTGCACGTTGAATTCCACAAACGCATTACCGAACAATTTCCACAATTGACAAAAACCGACCTCAAACTCTGCACCTACCTCCGCATGAACCTATCCTCGAAAGAAATAGCCTCCCTCATGTTTGTCTCGTTGCGAGCTGTTGAAGTAAGTCGATCCAGGCTTCGGAAGAGATTAGGTCTTGAAAAAGAACAGAACCTCATCGCGTTCATTCAAAACATTTGAGCCCTGGCACCTTAATTTCACACGCATGAAAGCGCCATTTTCGAGCCACCTCCAGTGCATGCCGTTTTATTCTCTTGCATTTTTAGTTTCTGCCGGACTTTGCTCCTGTTCAGGCGATCGCGGTTCGCATGAAACCATCGCTTCTTCCCAGATCGTCCTCAGCCAAGGCTGGGAATTTCGCAACGCATTGGACAGCCTATGGATGCCCGCGAATGTTCCGGGCGATGCCATGACAGACCTCATGCAGCAGGGTAAACTTGAAAATCCATTCGCAGGAACCAATGAGCGAGCAAGTCAATGGGTTGAAACTCAAGATTGGCATTACCAATGTGTTTTTGAATTGATGCCACATCGAGGAGACTCCAAAAGGCCTCTGCAAGAACTCGTTTTTAAAGGCATTGACACCTTCGCCGAAATTCGTCTGAACGGCATCTTACAGCTGAAAACGGACAACATGCATCGAACGCACGTGCTGCCGATTTCAAACAACATTCAGTCGCCATGTACCCTCGAAATTGCATTGCGATCAGCAGTCAACTCCGGCAAGCAGATAATGGATGACCTGCAACTTCTCATACCTACGAGCAATGAAAACCGTCCTCTTGACGAACGAACCAGCAGCGTGACACGCAAAGCAAAATACCAATTTGGCTGGGACTGGGGACCAAGGCTGACCTCGTGCGGTATCTGGCGACCGGTCATCCTGCGTGAAACAAGGCCCATGCAATCTGAAGACATTCAGTTATCGCTCATCTCACTAGATGCACAAGAAGCGATTTATGAAATCAAGGCACCGTTTGACCTTGAGAGCCAAAACATGCGCATCGAAGGACCGAATGGCTCGAGGGTACATTGGAACACAACTCTCAAGAATGAAGGAAATTGCTTGATTAAAATTTCAAACCCTGAGCTGTGGTGGCCACGCGGAATGGGGAGACAGCCCTTGTACACACTCAGTTGGTCGGGGGAGAATCAACACCTCAACGTGCGCTTCGGCATTCGCAAGATGCAATGGAACCGGACGCAAGACGCATTTGGCACCTCATTCGAGTGTGTGGTGAACGACATTCCCTTTTTTGCAAAAGGCGCGAACATCATTCCGCCTGATTTTTTCCCAGCACGAGCTCTAAACTTCGAAGATCGCCTCATTGATGCTGCAATCGACGCAAACATGAACATGCTCCGAATCTGGGGCGGTGGGATTTATCCCAGTCAATCATTTCTGGACAAATGCGATGAACGTGGCTTGGTCATTTGGCAAGATTTCATGTTCGCATGCGGCATGGTTCGGGGCGATTCAGCGCACCAAACCAATGTCAAACTCGAAGCCATAGACCAACTGAAAAAGATGCGAAACCATGCCTGTATGGGGCTTTTTTGCGGCAACAATGAATCCATGCACGCTTGGCAAAATTGGGGATGGCCCAAAGCGTTTGATCTCCACGATGAAGATTCACTGGCCACCGAACAAGCTTATCACACCATTTTTGAATCCATTTTACCACATGCCATCGACTCGTTGACCGATTTAGATTATTGGCCTTCATCGCCCATGGAAGATCCGAATGAAACCCGTGGCATGCTCTCAGGAGATGAGCATGCGTGGCGGGTTTGGTTTGACACCTTAGACTTTGATTATTTCTCAGGGCATCGGGGTCGTTTTGCCAGTGAGTATGGGCTTCAAAGTTTACCACACCGAAAGACATTGAACGAAGTTGGCATCACTGAATGGGACGATGAAGCCTTGCAATTTCGACAACGATCCAGCATGGAATGGTTGAAGCCCGGACTCGATGGATGGGGCATGATGCGGATATATGCAAGGCGTCACACCGCCGATCCTGCGCAGACCGTTGAGGCATCAGAAACCGATGGCACAACTGCATTGAATCGGTGGATTTACCTCAGTCAATTGACGCAAGCCATTGGACTTCAAGAAGCAATCGAACGCCATCGAAACAGCCATGGAAAAATTGCCGGCTCGCTTTACTGGCAATTGGATGACGTGTGGCCTACAGTTTCATGGTCCACCGTAGATCACGCGGGTCGTTGGAAGTTGGCTCACCATGCTGTAAAACATGCAAATGCGGATTGCCGGGTGATTTGGAATCGATCCAATCCTACGACTTCATCCATGCAACTGCACAACCAAAGCCCGAAGCAGCTGCACAATACAGAACTCCATGTGCAATGGCGCAACGAACGTGGTGAGCTGGAACATGAAGCAACAAAAACAACGCACTTGAATCCATTTGAATCAATCGAATTGAGCTTCCCAAGCATTCCAAATGAATCCGCCCTTGTTTCTTGGACTTGGATCGGTGATGATGGTGGCACGATTGATGCCGGTCACGTTTTACTGACCAAACCCTCTGAGATCAACTGGCCAAATGCCCATTTAAAACTCATTCAAAATGGAAACGATTTAATCGTCTCTACCGATAGCATTGCATACGGAATCAGACTCCAAAGTGACATTGACGGCAGATTCACTGAAAATGGCTTCTTGCTGCTCCCCGGGAATGAGAACGCCCGCCATGTGCAGTTTCTGCCAACCCACCACGAAGGGACGACTCTTGGCGTGCATTCGGCGCGGCACTTCGCCCAATTCCAGTGAACCAACAGGGATCAATGAACCTCGAATACGTCGAATGTATTTCCACGAAAGGAGACCGAGTCCCCGGCTTTCTTGCCCAGTAAAAGTTGCCCCAATGGAGAGCCTGCGGAAATGGCAAAAAGAGGCTCTTCCGACTCCTTGACACGTCCGAGAGGCACCGAAACAAAATAAATCCCTTGTTTGGTTTTAACCGCTGCGCCCCAAACCACTTCGCTCATCGGATTGGTCGGCATTTGCCCCACTTCGTTCAGCTGCTTTCGAGTGGACTCAATTTGTCCTTGAATGCGCGTAAGCTCCTGCTCCATCATTGCTCGCCCTGTCTCGTGTTTGTCGCCCGCTGAGCTCTTGGTCGCTGAACCCTTGGATTCCTCCAATTGCACCTGCTCACTTCTCAAGGCTTCCAATCGAAGCCGAAGTTGACGGTCAATGAGCAGGATCCAGTTCGATTTGAGAGAGTGCATGCTGGCGTTGAGGATTGAGCGTCAAAACTAAGTCATTCCAATCGTTCATCGGAGCAAGTTGACCTGCCCTTTCCACTGACGAGATGACTCGGGAAAAACACGCGAATCAATTTGCAACACCCATGTGTAAATTCCACCTGGCGCATAATATGCACCCCCATTTCGCGCCTCTCCGACCCAGTGGGCCTCAGAGTCCTGAGTTTGCCAGATCATTTGGCCGTATCGATTGTAAACAAAAAGCTCATAACGATCCACCAAGGAAGGGTCGGACAACACTGGCTTCCATCCGTCATTGATGCCGTCTGCATAACCCTGCTCCGGTGGAGTGAATGCATTTGGCACATAAACTTCAAGGCTCTCAAGCACTTCGACCACCATCATGAATTCTGAAGCACAGCCGAATTCATTGATGACTGTGAGCAAAACTTCATAAGATCCCGAGGCATCATAAACGTGATTGGCGTGCCATTCAGAAGAAAGCTGGCCATCTCCAAAGTCCCAAATTGACTGACCCGAATCTGAAATGTTTTCAAATGTCCACGAGCTGTTGAGCGGATCAGGAGCATCAAAAGTCCCCGCATATGGATCGGCATAAAAACCGACTGAAGGACGGGGCAAAACGACAACAGAGTCCTCCAAAGCCAATGACGCGACGCAACCTCGTTCAGAAACAGCCGTTAACTGAACACCGTATGAACCGGGAACGTCTAACATCACTTCTGACACCTCAGCATCGCTCTCATAAACAAGCGTTGTGTCCAAATAAATTTCAAAAACCCAATCTGTCGCGCCGCTTGAGGAATGTTCAACTTCCAGCAAGTGAGGCACACAGCCCATCAAAGGACTGGCAGAAAGAGAAACTTCGGGAAGCGCTAGAACCTCGATGGAATCCTGCGTGAAACTTTGACAACCGAATTCATTTTCACTGATCAACTCAACCACATGATTCCCCAGAGTCAATAGCTCCAACTCAACCACCTCTCCTACTGCAACGAGGATGCTATCGACGAACCACGCCATCTCTGATGCTTCAGACGATTCAACGATTGGGTCAATGATTGCCGGCAAACCACATGATGTAGAGTCCAGCAGCTGGAAGGTTCCAACGGGTGACGGCAATGCCTCAAGCAAAACTGAATCCGAAGAGACGCAGCCCCATTCACTCACGACAGCGTATTGAATCCATTGCGCCAATGGAGTTCCTCCCGAATGGCTTACCGAAATTTCCGGTGAAAACGCATTCGAAAATGGGATGTCTCCATCCATAAACCACGACCATTCGCCTTCTCCGAAAGTTTCGTTTTCCATCGTCACCTCCAAGGGAGAGCATCCACTGATTGCGCTTGGCTCAACAGCAAGCGTCAAAGGACTATGGATGACAATATCCAATGTGCTGGCAGCCAAACAACCGTTGATGGAATCCGTTGCTTCTGCTTCCAAAGTTTGAGATCCCGGCATGTTCCAACCAATGAGTGCAGGAGAAGGCAAAGTATCCAGCCCCGATGGAGACATCCATTGGATTTGAATGTCACTCGCTGTGCCTGAAGAAATCACATCAAAGAGCACCGAATCGCCCAAGCATGCGTTTGGGTTTGATGCTGTAAATTCCAATTCAAAAGCGGGGTGCACTGTCACATTCAACGCAAATGAGTCAACGGAACAAGCACTCGAAACAGTCTGAACAATGGCATAAGTGCCTGATTCCGTGTATGTATGAGAAGCTAACGAATCAAGGCTCATTGCGCCATCTCCGAATGACAACTGAATTGCATCAGCGCCAGAGCTGAGGTCTGTTGCCGTGATTTCCAGAGGCAAGCAGCCCGAGATCGCATTCAACTCAAACTGAGCTTGAGCCAAAGCAGGCTCAATCAAAACAGAAGTAGAGTCCGAAGCCGATCCACATGCGTTAGAAGCGGTCAATGTCATGGAATACACAACCGATTCTAGCACGGCCTCGTATGCAGGCCAGGTTGGGTTGGAACCGCTTGACGTTTGACCATTGCCAAAATCCCAGTCTAAATTGTCTGGAGAACCATTCACATTGAATTCAAATTCGGGGAAGAAGGGCGAACAACCTCCTTCTATTGTTTCAAATACATCGACTTCAGGCACAGAGAAGACCACAACAGAATCTTGCATGGAGTCGGCACCACATTGGTTGGACACAACCATCTCCAAAATGAATCCTTCAGCAGGTGATGGTTGTTCGAAAACAGCCGAGTCACCGGAACCGAGGGTCAAATCGACACCATCGATGCTCCACTGTACCGCATCGATCGCACCTGTCGAAGCGTTTTCAATGCCAACCTCGAAAGGTGAACATCCCGAGTCTTCAGTGAGGCTAAACAAGGCCAATGGCGCAGCAATCCATTGCACCGTTTGATCCGTTGAATCGGCACACCCCCACTCGTTCACAACAACCAATTTCAAAGCTTGTGCCCCTTCCTCAACACTGACAACACTCACATCAAGAGCAACACCCACAAGGCTATCCTCCAACCACCAAGCATATGATTCAAAGCCTGCAAAAGTTGAAGACGTAGCAAATGGCTCACCAACACATTGCGGGTCGGTCACTGAAAAATCAGCCACAGGAATTCCATGAACCCGAACGAGGTGTTCTGCAGCATTCATGCAACCTGTTGAATCACTTTCCACTTCATATTCAACGAGGTAATCATTCTCCGAAAGATCCACATCAAAAACTCCAGCAAGTGCATCCAAGATGCCTGGCCCACTCCATGCGCCTCCGGATGGCGAGGCAAGAGGCAGCATATATTCAGGGTCTCCAAGGCAAAGCGAACTTTCGGATTCTAAAATGATTGCGGGCAAATCATGGATGACAATGATGCGTTCATCCGATACAAAGCAAGAATTCTCTCCGCCTGCGTATTGAAACTGATAATTGCCCGGATTGAGCGTGCTCAAATCAATGGAACCGATAACGGAGTCCACCAGCGCGCTCTGCTCCTCCAAACCGAATCCGTTCCACGTTGCTGAAACTCCTGAAAGTTGACCTTCCAATTGAACCAGCGCATCGCCAGCGCAAAACGCCGTGTCAGATCCTGCAAAAATCGCTGACAACGGTTCCACCACGACATCGAGGGTATCGGCATTGGAGCAGCCCGTCAGGGAGTCGAGGTAAACATATTCCACTCCAAATGATCCCAAACCAAGTAGAGCAGGATCAAGAACACCTGAAGACTGCACAAGTGAAGACGCGCTGCCCAATCCATAAAAAGATCCCGAGCCTTGAGCGCTTGAGACGGGACTTGCTTGATTCAATACCACATTGAAAGACTGATCGCAAAGCGCCAAATCACCTCCAGCAAAAACTTCGGGCAAAGCAGGGATGTTGACATTCCAAGAAGCCTGGGATGAACACCCATTCATGTCTGTCGCAGACAGTTCAACAACATACGTGCCTGGAAAATTCCAACTCACTGCAGCAGCAGGACCGTCTGCCACAAGCGCAGCAGATTCAGCAGAAAACCATGCAAACGTGATTCCCACATTGCCATCATTCACCTGTGTCAGTATTTGAACCGAATCGCCTGGACAGGCCAATCCATCTATGGAACTTGAAATTTCAGGCACATCATGGCTCACCAAGACCAACGAATCCGTCACGAAACATGATGCATCTCCACTCGAATAGTGATAGTCGTATAACCCCGCACTGAGTGCTGCAAGATCCACGCTGCCCGCAATTGAATCCAACAGAGCCGGACCGCTCCAGAAACCAATTGCATCCAACGGCAGCGGCAGCTGTAAGATGGATCCATCAGCGCATGCCTCTATTTCCGAGGCCAATTCTAGCGTTATCGGAGCGATCACATCAAGAAGCGTGGTGTCTTTCGCGCTGCATCCGAATCCATCGATGTAAGTGTAAATCAATGGCCATTGTCCAATTCCAAATCCACTTGGAAGGAAGATTTGATTCAGATCTCCTTCAACTTCCGCGGCTGCGGGTAACGCCCAAGCCCCCCCTGTTGGAGATGCAAAAGGCAACGGAATGGCAATGCTCTGGTCGCAGACCTCAACCTGCGTCGGAACTGAAAGATCTGGTCTTGGGTTAATTGTGTAATTCGCATCCACAAAATTCGAACATCCCAATGCATCTGTGACAATCAATTGAGCCGACAACGTGTCAGGTCCATCGGAAGGCGCGACGATGAAAAAATCACCCGCTTCAATCTGAATGCCCATTCCTGTCCACTCCAATGCGTAGTCCAATAAACCTGTTGCTGTTCCTCCAAATGGCAAAGCCGAAAGCGCAATGGAATCATCAGGACAATAGAACGATGACGCTTCTTCTATTGTGGCACTCGGCAACGGCAAAACTTCAATGGTGACCGTGTCCCGTTGAGCACATGTAAATGAGCCCGTGTGAAAAATGTACGGGTGCAGTCCCACAGACAACTCGGATGTGGCAATCACAGCAGAAAGTGAATCTGTCACGCCTTCTCCAGACCACCACCCTCCTGCGATGGGAACAAAATCAGTCAAAATTAATTCAGGGGTGCCCTGACAAATGGACTGATCCATGCCTGCAGAAATCGCATCCAAAGCCGAAACATCAACCACCATTGAATCAGAACCTGTGCACCCCAAAGGGCCCGCTGCCGTGTAAGTCAACATATGCATTCCTTCTCCTACCAATCCCGGGTTAAAAGTCCCTGATGAATCAACAACGCCATCGCCTGACCATGTGCCAAAAGCAGGTTCAGCGTCGGGAGTGTTCACCTCCAAAGATTGATCGCACAATTGCCAAAGGTCGGGCAATGCTATTTCTGGAAGTTCGAGAGGTTCAATGAAAGCCGACCCCGCATCTGAGCAACCGAAATCGTCGAAAACTTCAACGAAAACAAACGAAAATCCTTCTTCAACGTTGGCAATCCAAAATGGATCACTCGCAGGTGTAAACTGCACACCATCAGACCACTCGTAGCTGTATTCATTGCCTTCTGCCAACGTTCCTCCTCCCGCATATACCTCGAACCAAATGGTGTCCTCATCGCATGAAAAACTGCCTTGAGTAGACAGCAATGCAACCGGGTGTTCAGTAACCGTCCAAACAATCGTATCGGCGCTAGCGCATGAGCCTGCACCGACTTGATAGACAAACTCATTCAAGCCCACTTCAAGTTCGCCTACATCAACGAGACCAGAATATGGATCCATGAGGGAAGGTCCGCTCCATATCCCTGATTCCACTGCTTCAAATCCAGTTAAATTGCCCCATTCATTGCTTTCACAAACTAAGCTGTCCATCCCGGCATTGGCCCAGACTGGTTCGTTCACCAAAACATGCGCCGTATCCATCGAGGCACATCCGTTGGAATCGACAAAATGGTATTCCAATGCAACTGTGCCGGGCTCGAGGTTATCCGGATTGAAGAAACCACTCATCACTCCTGGACCCGCCCAAGCGCCTCCTGCGGGTGAACCTTCGGGCAATAATTCATCAAAATTCTGATTGCAAAACTCCAAGTTTTGAGGCGCTGCAACCACAGGCAATCCGACAATTGAAAAGTCAAATTGCGCATTTCCTGTGCAACCTTCTGGTTGCAACCAAAGCGGAAATGGATCGAATACAACCTCTGCACTCACTGAATAATCACCCTCAGCTAAATTCAATGCTGAAAGGCCCAAGTATTCACCAGCAACAACGCTGTCGTTGAACAACCATTGCTGGCTCGTAGACCAGCCGTAACTGATTACCGAAGACTCAAGTCCTACAGGGTCACCATCGCAAATCACCTCTTCCCCGACGATGTTTATTCCAGGTACAAACCAGGAATAAACCTGAAATCCAGCGGATGCAGAACAGGTTAAACCCCCATAATCATTGAGCCCTTCTACACCACCAACGACCGAATTTTCCATTTCATAAACCGCTACAGAATCACCTTCAGCCCCGCCACTCAAGAGCAGAGCAGAAGAATTCCAGCTGTATGAATCAGCTCCGGAAGCCTTCACTTCCACGGGAGCCCCTTGGCAAAACCAGTTGTAATCAAAATCAACGGCAACGGAAGGCAATGCACGAACCTGGACATAGCTGGTATCGCTGCTCGTTCCGCAGGTGTTCTCTACCCAGGCAACGACCTCGACCACACCTGCCTCTTCAAAAGACATGTTCAAAGGCGCTGGAGAATTCGATATGACGCTATCTCCATTGACAATCCAGGCAAAATTTGAAATTGCAGTATTTCCCGGGTTTACATAGACCAAAGTCTCCCAAATGTCAAAAGCACAGATTTCACCGCCACTGGTTGTGCTCACTTCTGGAGCCTGCGCAGCGTTGATATAGGTTGCTTCTGAATAAATGGTGCATGATGGAAAACCTGAAGCAGAGATTGTTAACTCCACTTGATAAAGGACTGGGTCTAAGAAAATCACAGAAGGTGACGCATCCAACGCTGAACTCCCAGCGCTCCATTCATACGCGCCTCCCTGTATGTCCCATTGGTAAGTAAATTCGCCGCAACTCGGGTTGGGCACATCACTCATCAAAGTCGCAGATACAGGAGCGCAAACGCCGTCGAAGTCCGACCAAATCTCGAAAGAATCAATGGCATCAATGGCCTCGCAGGGGGGGGCACAATCCTGAGCTTGCACGGCATCGCTCGTTTGCAAAAAACCGAACACCAAAAGCCAGCAGAGAGATTTTCTCAAGCCGGCTAAAAAAGGATTGTAATTCTTAAAAAAGAACATCGTTTCCTTCTACGCGTTAATCAATGGAAACGTTTCGTATTGAAAAAAATATCTCCTTGCAACGTTCATGGATGTTTCGTTGTTACTATTTTCTTAGATTGGCAGATACATTCCAATTCAAATGATATCAATCATCCCCAGAACTGGTCAAGTCTTTGTGATAATCCTTGCAGCATTGGCTTGGAACACGGCAACAGGGCAAACCCCAATCGCTTTTGATTACAGCGGTGAAGTTGAAATCTACGTTGTGCCGAGCTGCGTAGCTCAGATTGAAATCACACTAGAAGGAGCAAGTGGTGGCGGAGGAAATGGTGGCAATGGCTCCACCGTCTCGGGCATCATTGACGTTGTTGAAGGTCAGATTCTCGAAATCCGAGTGGGAGGCGAAGGAAACTGTCCTGGCGCTGGATTCAATGGTGGTGGAGCTGGTGGTGGAGCGAACAACAATGCAAATGCCGGCTGCGGCGGCGGCGGAGCATCGGACATCCGAGTCGCTCCGTACGGATTGGAAGACCGAGTGGCTGTTGCTGCCGGAGGGGGAGGCACTGGAGGTGGAAATACCGATGCGGAAGCAGGCACTTCGGGGTGCAACAATGGCGATGATGGAGATAGTCCTTTTGGGCAAGGGGGCAGTGGTGCCACAGCAAACAATGGAGGCGCTGGCGGCCCTCCTTGGATCAACTCAGGAAACAATGGGGATGCCGGAACATTGGGAATTGGAGGCAATGGAGCTACGGATCCCTGTTACAATGTTGGACCAGGTGGTGGCGGTGGTGGTGGCAAACACGGCGGCGGCGGCGGCGGAAGCGATTGCTTTGCCTCAGGTACCCTCGGCGGCGGTGGCGGCGGCGGCGGATCCAGCCTGACACCTGCAGGGTTTACTTGCACTGGTGGCAATGTACCAGGAGATGGAACGATTACGATCACTCCTTTGGGCGGAATTGGAATGTCCATTGAGCCGCTCAATCCTCAGTATTGCGAAGGTGATTCGCTTTTTCTAAATCTCGCAGGAGCCGATAATTACCAATGGCTTGAAGCCGACGGACTGAGCACATTTGAAGGCCCTGACGTTTGGGTCAGCCCCGATTCAACGACCGTTTACAGCGTCATTGCTTCCACCGAAGAATGCCTTGACACCATTGATGTCACTGTAACCGTAGTCCCATACCCAATCCTAACGGTCGATCCTGTTTACGCCACCTCTTGCAATGATCCGATTCAGCTCTTTGCGACAGGAGCCTTCCAGCTCGCATGGACTCCTGTTGAAACCCTGAGCAATGGCTTTGGACCATTTACAACGGCCACACCCACTGAAACCACAACCTACACTGTAACTGGCACGAACCAAGGGTGCAGCAGCACGGAAACCGTGACCATTGCATTCCAACTGGAAGTGGAATCGACCGAATATTTTTGCGAAGGCGAAGGCTATTCCCTCCCCGATGGCTCAGAGGTGACCGAAGAAGGCACTTACATTGCCAATTACATCTCCGAAGCAGGCTGTGACAGCATCGTCACGGTCAATTTGTTTGAGCAGTCCACATACGATTTTCAGATGCCTGTGCAGCTCTGTGCGGGCGAAACATTCACGTTGCCCGATGGAAGCATCATCGAGGCACCGGGAACATACCCCGTAGCACTGGAAACCGCCCTAGCGCAATGCGATAGTTCCATTACAACCGTGGTTTCCATTTTACAGCCTTTCGAAACGGAAAACACCCTTGCGCTTTGCGAGGGTGAGCCCATCGAACTCGGTGATGGAACTGTGGTGACCGAAGAAGGACTCTATGTGACGGTTCTCACCTCTCAGGTCAATGGATGTGATAGCACCGTCACCTCCAATGTTATTTACCAGCCAAATTATGATGTTGCAGTCAGCTTATCGGAATGCGATGACGGTTCCTACTTGCTGCCCGACGGAAACCTTCCAACAAGCTCTGGTGTTTTTGATTTTGAACTGCAGACGCTTCTAGGCTGCGACAGCAGCGTGACAATCGACCTTACGTTAAACCCGGCGTACAACATCAATTATGCAGATGAGGCGTGTGCTGGAGTGGGTTACACCTTGCCGGATGGCTCCAACGTGGATGCTTCGGGAAGCTATACCACCAATCTCATCTCAACATTGGGCTGCGACAGCATCATCACTATTGCGTTAGTGGTCAATGCATTGCCAGAAGTATCCAGCGGTGCAAGTGAAAGCTATTGCGTTGACGAGGGGGACATCGACCTTTCTCCAGCCCCGGCAGGCGGAGAACTCACCGGTGACTTGCTAGAAGGGAGCACATTGATTCACACGGAAGCAACACCAGGCAATTACAGCGTTTCATACACGCTCGTGGACGCCAATGGCTGTTCCAACACAGAAACCATAGATTATGTGCTTGCAACCCCAATCGAACCGTCCTTCACATTCCAAATGATTTGCAATGAATTGAACTTGGTGAGTACCACATCAGATGACAACGAATCCCACCAATATTCATGGTTTCTAGACGGCGAATTGATCGCCTTGTTTGCAGAGTCCATTTATTATTTCGATCAAACCGGAACATTTGAATTGGGCCTAACGGTCACCGATGAATTTGGATGTAGCTTCAATCAAACAGATGAAGTGTTCCTTCAAAATGCACTTGATCTCTCGGGATTTTTTGTTCCCAATGTCATATCACCTAACGGTGATGAATACAACCAGAAATTCGTCATTCCCAGCGCGGTAGCTTCTTGCCTCAATTATACTGTTACCATTTTCAATCGATGGGGACAACAGGTGTATACCATGACTCCAGAAAAAACAGCCTTCCAAGGACTTGATGAAAGCGGAAACGAACTCCCTGAAGGGTCTTATTTCTACATCATGGAAATCCTAGAGTACCCCTGCTCCGACACGCCTGATTTGCAAGAATTTTGCACAGGAACCATCGCCCTTTTCAGGAACTGAATGCAAAGCATTCGTGTCACGCGCATTTGTAAATTAATAAAAGTTAATGATTTTAAATCCAACACATTAACCTGATAAGATTACATTTGGAAATAACCCAACCTAAAACAAAAAAGAAACTAGCGCCCTGAACGTATGATTCAACTTTCATCTTATCAAACGCATCAACTCAGAGAGGCCATTGAACAGAAATGTCAAATGCCCATTCGAAACCAAGCTGATTGCATACTCCTATCAAACTTTATAGAAGAGAACACAGGTAAGCAAGTTGGAAGCCATACGCTGAGGCGCTTTTTCGGAATTGTCAAGTGGCAGGGTGAGTTCCGGACAAAGACCATGGATATTCTGGCTCTTATAGCTGGTTTTACTTCAATCAATGCCTTTCTTCAGGAGCTTCGATCTCAAGCGGATTTAAGTGCCTTTCTGAAGGTCAACGATCAGGAAAACTCGGACATTTTCCTCTACGAAAAACTCATCCGAAATTCTCCGAGCATCGACAGCATAATGGTCGTTGGCTCCAACATTCAATCCGCCCTTGAGCAGAATCAAATACAACGTGTCATTGACCTCCTCGGTACAGTTGAACCGATGGCGAAAATGAAGCAAAGGCATTACAACGCTTTGATGCTTTTCGCACAGGTTGTCGCCCCTCATTTCTACAAAATCCAGGAAGAAGCCATCATCAAACGCTTCATCCAAGAAACTTCTTATGCGGCCATCGTGCTCTGCCACTTTGTCCCAATTCTAGACTTAGACGCCAGCTTTGGGAAGCACATTCAATGCCTGCTGCGTTTTAGCACCAATCCTGAGCATTTGGCTTTTGGCTACTCGTTGCTCGGAGCAAATGCTTGGCGCAATCAAGACGCCAAAAAAGCAAGAGAACTAACAAATTTAGCGGTTCAAAACAGCAAAGAGATCAGCAACATCCACCCCATTCTAAAGGGCAGAGTTGATTTCTTGTCTCGCATTGTTCATGAAGGCGTTGGAACAGCCTTGGAGCCATCAGATTTGCGGCCTCCTAAAAATCAGCGGTTGCATTATTTCCATGCAATCTCCACTGAAATTGTATTGCTGAAGCAAAAGACATGGTGCCAGTTGTTTTGTGATGAATGCTCGCTGACGAATGATACTGTGAACAACTGGATTGAACAAAGTTTCTTTTCCATGCAAGAGATCGCGCACTTGTATGCAATGAGCGACGAATGGACCAAGGATGAAATCCTCAAGCAGCTGAATGAGAAAAAAACGATCACGTGGCCCAAGGACTTGAAGAAAGTTGCTTTGGCTATGATTGATATCGTTGAAGACGCAGTCCAATAAAAGCGTCGACTCGTCTACATCCATTCAAGATCGCTTTGCTCAATTTGCGCAAGAGACCAATCGTATAATCGAGAAGCGTCCGTTTCATTTAGGTACTTAAACGTCCTGTTTCCTGCGGATGTAGCAAAAGTGATGTGAGCAACTCCTCTTTTTCGCATCACTGCATTCTGGTAAAACACCACCCGCTGCAATTGGTAAAAACTAAACAACGTACGTTTTTTACGAAGCCAACCTGAGTGCAACTGGCACAAATCTGGAGTGACCCTCAACCAGTGATTCTCAAAAATTTTTCGGGACGACCAGAATGCCCAAAGCAAGACCAACCCAATCATGAAAAGTTGCCCCCATCCTGATGCAAACGCAAACGAGAGGACGCTCCCTGATAAAATTCGAGTGATTAAAAGACGGTAGAACAAATACGAATCGGGTTGGATTTGCTCTGCTTTGACATCATATGTCTGATCATGGAAAACCGCAGTGACTAGCTTTGAAGAGGATTTTTGAGAAATTCCCGGAACAGATATTGCCAATCCCTTGCCCGATGCATCGCTCTCTTGAGCAGATGCTTGAAAGATGCGAAGCGTTTCGATGTGCAATGAGCGACGAAGCAAATTGCTCTTCCACTCCAAAATTTGAATTTTGGTCAATGGAATTCGGTATTCAAAGCGTCTCAGCAAACCAGCCCTCAAACTAATTTCTTGGGCATGAAGTGCAGCACGAAGGTTGAAGTACTTCAAAAATGCCCCAACTATTGAAATTGTGAATGATACTATCAAAAACAAGAAAACCCCAAGAGGTATGAACAAGAACCAAGTCCATGACAGCACACTCCAAACCATCTCTGGGACCGCTGAAAGCCACACATCAATCCAAGACTTCAAGGGTTCATATAGCGCTATTACCGCACCAAATGCCAAAAACCCATTCCGAAAGTGATCTTGGGTCACTCCCACCTTCAGCAATGCATTGAGCGACAAATGAACCAGCAGCTTCGACTCCGGCTCATTCTCTGACGAAGACGTGACGCTCTCTTCGCGAGCAGACATAATGCCATCTCTTAAGACGTTGGCCTCATCAATCTTCAGTGCTTGAAGGTCTACTTCAGACCCGCTCGTCCCAGCAGTATCTATTTTCAATCCCGTTAAGCCAACAAATCGCTGCCAAGGTGCCTGCTCGAGATGAAGGGCTTGGATGCGGTCAAATGGAATCGTGATCGTTTCCTGTTCAAGCAATCCTTTTTGGATGATGATGGTGCGATTCTCAACGTGAAATCGAAACCGCCAATATTCAACGATTGCAGCCACAACGACCAATGTGAAAATGCCCCAACCGATCACCTCGGCATATTGTCTCAACCCATCAGATATAGCCAATCCAGCGAGAATCGGAAAAAACGAACGCACGAGCAAGACGAGGTACTTCGTGAAATAACGGATCACCCCGAGAAAATGCTGCCTTCTTGGGTCGCTGAAGGCAGCCTTAAAATCATCATTCACTTCCATGCTCATCGATGTAATCTCGAATCCGTTGGGCATCGATAGGGTCCATACCTGAAATGCTCAAATTCGCACCTGAACTTCCTGCTGTATAAATTTTGAGCGTGCACAGTTTTACAGCCCGCGCCAAAGGACCTTGCGAAATTTCACTGTGCTGCAACCGGTTAAATGGAACAGTCGTGTAAGCATGAAAGAAATAGCCCGAGCGAAAAGACAGGTCCCGCTCCCTCATTGCATAGCCTCGAAGCGCGAAGCCATTAAACTCGGAAATTCCCCACAACGAAATGAAAAGATACCAAGCAGTCATAAGCCCCCACAGAACAGCCGGTATTTCTGAAATCAGAACGTCTTCTTTCACATTGGCCCACAGAATCCCCCCGAACAAAATGAACGAGCTCAAAAAAAGCACCAGTGCCCACGTCCAGAGGCGCAACCGAAAATAGCGGCCTGGGAGCCTCTCAAAATCGAGAACATTCAGCTGCGGAAGCTCATCCAACGACAATTTATTATTTTGAAAATCCTCCATTTGCCGCAATTTAATTCAATAATCAAGGCAATAACAGTTTCTCAAACACCCCCCCATTGTTAGAGGAACATAAAATAATCAACGCCGAAATTGGCGCTCGTTGGTTTGCCGGTCCTCCTTGCTCACAAAGGCCTCAATGATTTCGCAAACGTCACTATCCAAGTGCTCGGAATGGGAAGCGTCCACGGTGACGGAATAGTCCAAAGGCAGTTGCTCTAACTTTCTGAGAACGGCCGCCTTGTGCAAGAATGGAACCACTTTGTCTAGGTGCACCGTTTGATGTTTCTTTTCCGAATCTACGGTCGTATTCAACTGCGGCTTCAGTCGCAACTTTTGCTTCATTTTTACATGGTCGAAAATTACCAAAGCCACTGCAATTGCAATGCCGATGCCAATGCCCACCAACAAATCCGTGAAGACAATCGCAGCCACCGTGACGATAAAGGGAATGAAATTTCGAATTCCACTTTTCGCGATGGACACGAATTGAGCAGGCTTCGCAAGCTTATAGCCTACAACCAAAAGAATCGCGGCGAGGCTTGACAGCGGAATCAGGTTCAGCAAGTTTGGAATGACCAGCACTGAGACCAGAAGCAACAAACCATGCAAAATAGCGGAAAGCTTTGTGCGCCCTCCGCTGATGATGTTCGCAGAACTACGTACAATGACTTGCGTAATGGGAAGACCACCAATTAATCCAGAAATCATATTCCCGGCTCCCTGCGCAACCAACTCTCGGTTTGTAGGTGTTATTCGATGCTCAGGGTCCATCTTATCTGTAGCCTCAACACACAAAAGGGTCTCCAGAGAAGCGACGATGGCAATGGTGGCTCCAAGCAACCAGACATCGCCTCGCATCCACCCGCTGAAGTCAGGAGTAGTCAGCATATCACTCAATCCATTTGTCATCAATGGGATTTGGACCAAATGGTCACCACTGAGACCTAATTCGGTGTTCTGGGTCAGTGTGTGAATCACAACACCTGAAACAACTGCAACAAGTGAACCGGGCAAATACCGCGTCCAGTTCATGTTTTTCATGAAAGGTCGCTCCCACAAAATCAAGGCAAATAAACCTACGAATGCGATCAACATCGCCAATGGCTCCGTGTAATTCATCATCAACAAAAGATCCGAGAACGTGTTGTGCGTTGCATCTTGAGCAAACTCAAACGATCCTTCCGGCTCATAATCATATCCTACAGCGTGCGGAATTTGCTTTAAAAAAATAATGATCCCAATCGCCGCTAGCATTCCTTGAATGACAGACGAAGGAAAGTAAAAACCAATGATACCTGCCTTGATAAAACCCAGGATCATTTGAATGGCACCTCCGATAAACACGGCGAGGAGAAAAATTTCAAACGATGGCATTTCTTGGATTCCGTTGAATACAATGACAGCCAATCCTGCCGCAGGTCCACTTACACCGAGTTGTGATCCGCTGATCATGCCGACAATGAGACCGCCTATGATGCCCGCAATCAAGCCTGAAAGAGGGGGAGCGCCAGATGCAAGAGCAATGCCGAGACAAAGAGGAAGAGCAACTAAAAAAACAACCAACGATGCTGGAGCATCTTGAGATAAAGAACGAAACATGACTTGGGTCAATTAGAGAAAAAAGAAGTTTGCACCGCATCTTCGGTACGAAAAAAATAGGCTGGCATTCTCTGCCAGAGTCAACCATTCCTTTATGCTCTGGGAGGTTGTTCTAAATCTTCTATGGTTGGCCGCTCCTCCAATGCTACGTTCAGCCGAACCACGCAGGTCAGCGCCGCACGAGCATCACGCTCTGACTCCAATTGTGACGGATTGTGGGTTTTTTCCTCGTCATCCGATTGGTCTTTCTCAGTCTCCTTTTCACCACCTCTTTCGTCCTCGGTCAGATCGAATATCCATTCAGTCTGGATGTCATCTGCACTCAATGCTTTGGAAAATTGAACCAACGGCAATATCACCCACATCATGGTGACCGCCGCAAGAATGCATTGGATCGAAAAAGCAACAGGCAATGAAACTGGTGTGAGGTCTTTCATATCAGAGGTACAAAAGTAATTACCGCAATCGGACAAAATTGTTCAAGAGTTGCAAAAGATGCCAACGGTAAACGAGCCATCGCCAGGTGCAAGAAAATCCAACCATCGCCATGCCCTGACGAACAAGCTCGGAGCCCCACCACTCCAGAAACTCGCTTGTGCTGATAAGATGCGGTTACACCTTTTTTGCTACAACAAAAAGCTTGCCTGTTTCCGCCTCTTCACCTGAATTTTCATCGTAACCGATGGTGGTCATTTCAACGGAATCAAATCCCGATTGCAAGACAAGTTTTTCCAATTCCTTTCGATCGCAATAGTGCATGAAAGCGAGCTCATCACCTTTGCTTCTTTTGTAAAAGACGTCTCCAATTTCGTAGCCTTGCGCGCCCAATCGTTGATCATGAAACTGGCGTGCCGCGTCAGGGCCCCATTCACTTGGATCAGCGGCATCAAACACATCAAAAATCAATTGACCGCCCGAGCGGAGCATTTGATAGGCTGTTTCCAAAATTTGCTTCCGAATTTTCCGGGTCGGCAAGTGGCCATAAGCGTAGAGTAGCGTTATGGCATCGAAATCATCCCAATTCGATCGTCGGTCGATATCAATCAGTGAAGCCACCTCGACCTGCAATCCCCGCTCCTCAGCCTGATCTGCCATTCCTTGACACAAGTCAACCCCATGCATTTGATAGGACAAAGCAGCCAATTCACGAATTGAAGCTGCCCTGCGCCCTGTGCCACAGGCAAAGTGCATGACCTTTCGAATGGACTGATCTGTATTCAAATCACGAAGACATCGCACGATTCGATCGTCAATGGCAGCGGTGTAGCGGTTGCGTTTTAGCACCTGGAAATCCTGTACGTCATATACCGAGGCATGCTCGGCATAGTAATCTGAAACCATTTTTTCGATGGCTTCTGGCGATGGCTTCGGAACAATATTGCAATGAAAATGAGACGCATCCGAAGGAGGGATGTATTCAAATGCTTCAAGCTCAACTGCCCGATAGAAACTCCGATCCAAAGCGACTGAGGCGGTCGGTGCCAGTGAATTGCATGTAAGGCGATTCCCTGAGGGCAAATCGAACAAGACAAGGCCATCGAGATCTGCCAGCGCAGGAGAATAAAAATGAAGCGTGACCAAAGGTTCCGAATCGCTGGCATTTTTTATTTTGTGCAGGGTTCCGTCCGGTTCTGCTATGATGCCTCGCTCCGTAGCGTGGATGATTTCAGAAATGCGCAACTGATCTTGCTTGAGCTCAAAAGCGACATTTTCGACAGTTCCTTGGAGGCAAACCACTGCTCCCCAAAATCCTTTATGGTGATGCACGGCGCTCTCAACACCGGGAGGCCATTGAATCAGAACCACCTCGAAAGGCTCCAAGCACAAGATGTTCCTCGCATAGTCTGATGGATCATCCATTGAAGGCAAAAGCGGTTGCCAATCCATGGAATTCCAGTCCATGGATTCTACCCACGCGCAAAGGGATTCGTAATTCAACGGATTCGGTCCTTGCAAAGCAAGGTCTTCAACAAGCGACTCAAGCGAGTTTACCATTGAGGTTCGGTCGGTGGTCATTTCCACATTTATAGAGGTGCTTTGCAAAACAAAGCGCAGGTTAGCGAGCGGAATTTACATCAAACACGACCGTTCAGAGCAACATTTTTAAGGCATCTCCTTATGGAATCCTTTTCCGTAGGTTTCTTTCTTCATCCATCCCTAGTCAGCCCTTGAATTCAAATCGAAGTGTTCCGCCCTGCAAAAGTTGATCTGCGTGAATCCGAAGACCTTGAATGACTTCACCATTCCACAATATCCTTTCCACCAACGCTCCATCCATTGCTCCTTCTGTTTCTATCTGTAAAATTTGATCCCCCACTTTGATCACAGCAGACCGAACGAGAGGAGCTCCTAAATCGTACCAACCGGATCCCGGAGCTACCGGATAAAATCCGAGACTGCTGAATAAAAACCAGGCAGACATTTGGCCTGCGTCATCATTCCCACATAGCCCATTCACATCAGGGCCGTACATCGATTCGCAAATCATTCGGACGCGTGCTTGCGTCTTCTCAGGGGCACCGGCATAATTGTACAGGTAAGCGATGTGATGTCCCGGCTCATTTCCGTGCACATAATTGCCAATGATGCCATCCCTCGAAATGTCTTCCGTATGGGCAAAATAGACATCGTCTAAGCGCATTGTAAAAAGGGAGTCCAAGTGAGCAATAAATGCGGCATTGCCACCATGCCAGGCAATCAGGGAATCAATTGCATGAGGGACATAGAGCCCATAATTCCATGCGTTGCCTTCAATGAAGCCTTGTCCATGGGTATCGAGTGGATCAAATTCTGCACGAAACGACCCATCAGAAAGGCGCGGGCGCATGTATCCCGAAGTCTTGTCCCAAACGCGCTGATATCCATTGGCACGTTCCTCAAAAACTTTCTGCATACTCACATCACCTGCAGCTGCAGCCAATTGAGCTATGCACCAATCATCGTAAGCCAATTCCAAGGTTTTTGACACCGATGAATGACTCAAGTCGTCCGGAAAATAACCGTGATCAATGTACGAACTCAAGCCATCAAAATATGGAACCTCTGCGGTGCGAATGGCCGCATCTAGGGCTCTTTCCAATGAGAAATTGGGCACTTTCGTCACCAACGCATCCGCCAGAACAGACACCGCATGGTAACCAATCATGCACCAATTCTCGTTGGCATGGTGGCTCCAAATTGGCAACATGCCGTGCACGCTTTCGTCGGCATGGGCCAGCATGCTCGACACCATATCTGAAGCTCGATCTGGTTGCGTCAAGTTGATCCAAGGATGCAGCGCACGGTAGGTATCCCAAAGGGAAAAAACGGTGTAATTCGTGAAGCCTTCTGACGTGTGAATATTTTGATCTAAGCCTCTGTACTGCCCATTTACATCTTCATAAACAACAGGACTCAACATGCTGTGATACAGAGACGTATAGAATGTTGTGTCATCTTTCAATTCAACCGACTCAATGTGAACAGTGGACAAAGCATCATTCCACACATCATGGGCTTCCCGTTGCAATTGTTCAAATGATTTGGAGACAGATTCCGCTTGGAGATTGGCCAACGCACCGGCCGTGCTTACACCGGACAAACCCACGCGGATTTCCAATGTTTCTTCGGCTTCAAAGGTTCCGAAGTCAAACCAAGCGCGAAGATCTCTGCCCGCCATTTCTGGGAAACCACGTTCCTCATCGAAACGCCGGTAAAAGCCATTGTAAGCAAGCTCTTGACCCTTTTCATAGCCGTAGTCTGCGATTGCATGGTCGAAGCGCATGGCAAAATGAACCAATCGGGTTCGTCCCCATCCCGAGGTCTGCCGATACCCCACAACTGTGGAGTCATTTTCGACGCGCACGAATGTCCAGACATTTTTATCCGGATGATGGTAAATGTTATAGGTCAAATCCAAGGCAATATGAGCAGCACCTCCCTCTGTGAAAGTGTAACGATGAGCACCCGTCCGCGTCGTGGCAGTGAGGTCAACATCAATCGCGTGGCGATCCAAACGCACCCTGTAACGGCCCGGAGTTGCCCTTTCTTGTGAATGCTTGAATGAGCTACCAAATCGAGGCCCTCCTTTGTCATTTGAGTCAAGATCCGGACGACCAACAGTCGGCATCACAAGTAAATCGCCTAAATCACTATGGCCAGTTCCACTGAACGCAGTGTGTACAAAACCCAAAATAGTTGAATCATCATATTGGTATCCCGCGCAATACGGATAGGTAGCAGGGTTGTAAGATCCCGACGCATCCACAATCGGCTCAAAATGGGTTTGTGGCGTGAGTTGAACCATGCCATACGGGACAGTAGCTCCCGGATAGGTGTGTCCCATTTTCGCCGTACCGATCATAGGATTGACCCATTTCGTATAATCCTCTGTATCTGAAAACAAGTGCGAAGTGGTGCTAACATCGATCGTCTTTGGGCCCTCGCAACCCATTGCCGATGCCAACAAGATGGCCAAAACCATCAGACTTAACCCCGAGGATTCAGTGCTTATCATATCAACTTAATTTTCTCTGCACAGCTTCAATCGAGCATGAGCATCTGGTGAACGAAAAAGGAACCGACACCCTCCACCAAAGGCTGATTCATTGTCGATCTTTCAGGATGCCATTGAACACCAATGTAGCAGGGATAACGCAAAGTATCCTTGCGCACAACACCTTCGATCAATCCATCCGGTGCCAAAGCCCACGCTTCGAGCCCTTCGGCCAAACGATCAATGCCTTGATTATGATGAGAAATGACCTGAGAAGAATCATCGGTTTGCCAGGACCCCGAGGACCATTGGCGCAGCGCCACAACTACGTGGGTTGTATCCAATGAGTTTTCAGACACCCCACCCCGATGGCCGTTGTGACCAAGAAAATCGGGGAGATGCGGATGCAAGCTACCTCCATTGTGAACGTTCATGAACTGCATGCCACGGCAGATCCCCAAGAAGGGCAGCCCCGTTCGATCGACTTCATCAAGCAAAAAAGACTCCAGCGCGTCGCGCTCCAAGTCGATGCTTCCGCAGAGCAATGTATCCTGTGATTGACCGTATCGATCCGGATGAATGTCAGCACCTCCGGTGAGGAGAACACCGTCAGCTTCTGCCAAAACAGCGGCCAATTCGCGTTCTGTCATTGTCGAAGCATTGTGCCATCTGATGACGACCGGATGCGCCAAAGGGTCAATAAAATCTTGGTACGTTCGGCTTTCAAAAAGACGAGAAGCAACAACAACGAGCGTATCGCGATCATTGGTCGATGCTCTTTGAGATCCATTGCTGTGGCACGCACCGACTGAACAGACAATTACCAACCATGTAAAGATTCGCATGTGGTGAATTTAATACCGAAAAGACAACCTTTCGCGCAAGTCCTTGTTATCAAGAAAAGCCATCAGATGACCCATAAATTGCTAGCTATCGGAGCAAGTTCAAGCCGCAAATCCATCAACCGAGCATTGGCCGTTTGGGCAGCAAATCAATTTGACGCACAAGTTGACGATGTTGATTTGAATGATTTTGAGATGCCGATTTACAGCGAAGACCGCCAAGCAGAATCTGGCATCCCCTCCCTTGCGCAGGATTTCAAAAATAAAATCAAGGCATGCGACGGGATCATCATTTCATTTGCAGAGCACAACGGGAGCTACACAGCTGCATTCAAGAACATCATTGATTGGGTCTCCGTCATTGAAAAGGATTTGTGGGAACAAAAACCAATGCTCCTCATGGCCACCTCACCTGGAAAACGAGGAGGAAAAACTCTTTTGGAATTGGCAGTCAGTGATTTCCCTCATCGTGGAGGAAAGGTCCATTCACATTTTGTCTTGCCTTCATTCTACGCCACATTCGATCGAGGAATCAAAGATCCAGTGCTAAAAATGGAATTTGAAGCAGCATCCAGCGTGTTTGAAAAGGCGTTGATTGGCATGGAAACCGATTGAGCCGAAATCTCAATGCTCTGATTTTCAAACATTTCAAGCGATTCGCTGTTAAACCATTATGCAACGCTTCACTCCGTTCCTGACATTTGCCCAATATGCTCTGAACCCTACCATGCGCCGCAACATTGAGCGGTTTTTGGTGACGTGCGCACTGGTCTTGTTCCTGGTCCATTTGAGTTTGTACGCTGGAAACGAATTCTTCACATGGAACCTGCCTGAGTCTCTTTTCTCTCATCCGTTGGCCACCTTGTACACGCCATTTTCCGTGATTCTGATTGCGGAGGTGTACTTGCTCATTTACTATCTGCCCACTTCGTTTGCACGTTCCCTGGGAAAGCAGATTGAGATTGTGGCCTTGATCGAAATCCGTTCGGTGTTCAAAAACTTGGAAGACACGTCAACGTGGCCTTGGGAAGCCGCATTTTTCCCCCACATGCTGTCAGCACTTGCGCTCGGCGGCATGCTGGTGCTATTTTATCATCTCTTGCCGCGCAGAGTCGCACGATTGGAGGAATCTGAATTGAAAAAATTTGTGCGATTCAAAATGGGCATGGCGGGTTTATTGACAATGTTCTTCATCGGACTAAGTGTCTACTCTATTGGAAATTGGCTTTGGGAGTGGATCACTTACCCTGAAGCACTCCACACGGATCTCAACAGCGTTTTTTACAATGAATTCTTCACTGCACTCATTTTAGTGGACGTCCTGTTGCTGGTGGTATCCTTCAAGTACCTGGACGACTTCGGTTTTGTATTGCGCAATTCGGGATTCGTTGTGGCCACCATTTTACTCAGGCGAGCCTTGAGCATCGGCGCGTGGTATGCTTTTTCATATGAAATGACAGCGGTACTGCTTGCTGTGATTATGCTCTTGTTGCAGCGCGGGTTGAGCAGCCGACACGCTGAAGATCTGGAGTGAACTGATTAGTTCTGGTCGTTGGACAGGACCTTTTCTACAGTGCCGTCGTCAAACACGTGCAACTTCATTCCCTTTTCCAATCCATTCACTTCCTGTCCGAGCAGATTCAAAACTTTCACCACACTGCGCTCGACGCCAAAACCATCTGAAGCGCCCGCCGAAGTCGGGCAATAATTCCCATCCGGAGCCACCAAAGGAAGCATGTATGTTGCATCGTTGATCAATGCATGCATCAAAACGTCCGTACTCTCCAACGCTTCAGGGGATGGCAGCTCCCACTCATTGGAAATCCCTTGGGCAGTAATTGCGTCGTTCAAAATACCCATCTGCGTAACGATGCTCCAATAAAGGTACTCTATTGCCATGCACTCATAGTCACACGTCCAGTCGTCGTAGTGGTACCAAGCTTCTTCTGGGTATGCATCAGGGACGGACATGAACTGGCCTCCCCGGGCCACGTCCATTGCTTCGCTGAGCAATGAAGAATTAGGCTGTAAGGAAAAGGCTTCTGGGTAAACCATTGCATGCCCCACATGGTTGATGGTATGCAGCACTTCTTCCACTGTTGCGTCCGCCCCCCAGTGACCGGGTTGTTCGGGATCAATCTCCTCGTTGTACAGAACTGCAGCAATGCCACTTCCATCGTATGATTCGAAGAGCACTTCTTCAGCATCAGAACCTTCGAAATTCAAAATTGGCATCAAAGCCTGCCCGGTGGACAAAGCTTCCTCGATTGAGGGATCATCGACTTGGCCATCCTCATCTTGGTCTAGTAACTCCGCTGCCACAGCAGCGACGTGAAGCAATTTCGAATCGGAAACACCTGATTCTGCCAAAACATGAAAACACCCCAACACATCAATATAATGAGTGAATTCAGAAAATGCATCTTCCTGTTCAAAAGGATTGCCTTCAATGGAAAAACACACCTCCTGCTGCGCCTTGCAAGTCACGAACGAGCAAGCCAGGCTTATCAAAGCAAAGGACTTTTGAGTCATATTGAGGCGAGATTAAAGGATGAATCAGGGAAGGTAGCAAAAATATTCACCCATCATTTCAGCATTCCCTTGCCAGAAAAGTCGAAATGTCCCTGATTTGACGGAACTTGCACGCTGAAGTAAATACTGCATTGGATTCATTCGACACCCTCGGCCTCTCCGCCCCGATCCTCAAAGCCATCGGTCAACTTGGTTTTGACACCCCCACCGACATTCAGAGCCAAGCCATCCCGCACCTGTTGCAAGGTGACCGCGATTTCATTGGTCTAGCCCAAACCGGAACGGGAAAAACAGCCGCATTTGGTCTTCCTCTGCTCGATCATCTCGACGCATCGGATGACAGCGTGCAAGCCTTGATTTTGGCACCAACACGTGAATTGGGTCAGCAGATTGCGGAACAAATTGAGTTGTTTTCCAAGCATCTCAAAGGAATCAAAAGCGTAGCTGTCTATGGAGGCGCAAATATTTCGACGCAAATCACCCAACTCAAGCGACCACGCCATGTCGTCATCGCCACGCCTGGTCGATTGATCGACTTGGTGAAGCGCAAAGCGTTGAAATTGGATCAAATCAAATATTTGGTTTTGGACGAAGCGGATGAAATGCTCAACATGGGCTTCAAGGATGAGCTAGACACCATCCTAGAATTCACACCAGAAACAAAAAAAACGTGGTTGTTTTCAGCTACGATGCCGCGTGAAATCCGCCGCATGGTCAAGCAATACATGGATTCTCCCTTTGAAGTAAGCGTAGATCCTAAGACCACTGTAAACGCCAACATTGAGCATCGGTATGCCGTGGTCAAGCAGTCTGACAAAACGGAGGCAATGGCGCGCTTTTTGGAGCTCGAGCCCGATTTGTATGGTGTTGTCTTTTGCCGCACGCGAAGAGACACCCAAGCCTTGGCCGAAGACCTGTTGAAAATGGGATTCAGAGCCGATGCTTTGCACGGTGAAATGTCTCAACCACAGCGCGATCGCGTGATGAGTCGTTTCAAGAATCGTGACTTGCAGGTTCTGATTGCCACAGATGTTGCAGCTCGTGGAATTGACGTGAATGACCTTACACACGTATTTCACCACTCGTTACCAAGCGAGCAAGCTTATTACACACACCGTTCTGGACGGACTGCACGTGCCGGAAAAAAGGGAATCTCACTCGCATTCATCAGCAACCGTGAAAAAGGCTATGTCAACCGAATGGCACGTGAGATGGACATTTCATTCGACCCCGTCGAAGTCCCAGGTGCTGAAGAAATCGTACAAGCCCGAATGATGAAATGGGCACATGATGTCCTGGATCAAAAAGCCTTTGACCGTGTGCCTTTCGATCTCATCATGCAAATGAACTTGCTGTTTGAGGAAACGCCAAAGGACGAATTGATTGCAAGGCTCGTAGCGCGGGAACTGGCGCGTTTGAACGTGGATTCTGGTCGTGACATCAATCAACGCGCCAAACAAGATGGCGAGCGATCTCCGCAACGACGGAGCTCTGCTGGAGGATATGGCCGTTCAGGCGGATCTGGTCGTTCAGGAGGGTCCAGCCGCTCAGGAGGATCTAGCCGTTCAGGAGGGTACACCAAGTCCCGTAGTGGTTTTAAAAAATCCAGCGATTCGAGCAGCTCGGGTGGAAACGGACGCAAAGACCGAAGCGGATCAGCCGGAGAAGGCAGCAGCAGCGGAGGCGGAAAAAAGTACGGAGGCTTTGGAAAGTCTGGGCGATCCAATGACTCTGGAGGTGGCTTCAAAAAGAAAAAGACGGGTGGGGCTGGGAAACGCAGTGGATTCGGATCAAAACCGTTTCGGGGCTAATCCAAAACCCAACGATTCTAGAGCAAGTAATTCATGGATGAGAAGGAGGAATGACCTCCTGAGATTACATCTTCCATGAGTTCTTTCTGGTCTTCTGTGCACGCGACCAGCGTGCGGATGGAGAAAGAACGCAAGGCAGCTTTCACGCTGAGGGTGCTCACCGCACTGTCCTTCCTCCCTGTGAAGGGCAATGCATCGGGGCCGCGCTGGCAAGAAGCATTGATGTTTACACGGCAAACTTGATTGACCAGATGATCGATGCAGCGGCCTGCCGCTTCAGCATTTTGTGTGAAAACACTCACTTGCTGGCCATAATTGCTCTCCGCAACATCGGTTAACACCTCCTCAAAATCTTCAAATTCCAAGACGGGACAAACAGGGCCAAATTGCTCTTCGCGAAATATGGCTGTGTCGCGGCTAGTTGGGAAGAGAATGGCAGGAAAAAATGCATTTCCTTGGACCAGTCCTCCCCTTCCATTCACAACCTCAGCGCCCTTGGCGATTGCCTCATCAACATAAGATTGCATGTACTGCACCTTGCCTTGTTCTGGCAGAGGTGTGATGTCTGCATTTTCAAAAGGACTGCCCACGCTTAACTTGTCAGTTTCAGCAGCAAACGCCTTGAGGAACTCCTCGCGGATGCCCTTATGAACATAAATGACCTTCAACGCCGTGCAGCGCTGACCGTTGAAACTCCAGGCACCTTTGACACATTCCTTGACCGCTAACTCAATGTTTGCGTCCTCAAAAATAATTGCAGGATTTTTCGCTTCCAATCCCAAAACCTGGCGCACCCTGTTGGGCTTGGGATGTTGAGAAATCAATGCATTGCTGCTTTTGCTATTTCCGATCAAAGCCAAAACATCAATTTTCCCAGTCTTCATGATGGGCGAAGCGAGGGTACGGCCACGGCCAAATATGATATTGACAACACCGGGAGGGAAGCTCTCTGCAAATGCTTCGAGCAGCGGTGTAATCAACAGCACTCCATATTTTGCGGGCTTGAACACACACGTATTTCCCATCAGCAGAGCTGGAAGCAACACACAAAACGTTTCATTCAGAGGGTAGTTAAACGGACCGAGACAGAGCACAACACCAATTGGACCACGACGGATTTGAGCCAATGTTCCGTCGACAGAGGTGATGTGGCTTCCTTCCCTGTGTAAGTTTTTGTATTCGGCGACCGTTTCTTTCAGGTAAATCACAGTTCGGTCGAACTCTTTCTCCGCATCAGTTCGTTTTTTGCAAATCTCCCAAACGAGCAAATTGACCACCTCTTCGCGTTTGGGCACCATCCGCTCGATGAATTTCTCCATTGCACTGATTCGAACGCTTGCATCTGCAGTTGGCCATGCTCCGCGACCAAAATCATATGCACTTTTTGCAGATTCCAGTGCTGCAATTGCCGAGGGTTCATCCATGTCCGGAGCAGATCCCAATAAAACACCCCTCAGCTCATCCTCTTTTGAGGCATCTGACGGTAAAATGGGACTGCGAACCTCTGCCACGTCTCCGCTCCATGGAATCAATTTTCCATTGAGCAAGTAGGTCTTGTGGTCGATAACTGGTGGTGTTAGTTCGGCTTTCATGCCTTGGTAACCAATATCTTAATGACATGTTCCACCATTCTGACCTCGAGGGCATAAACCGTCATTCAAATGGTCTAAAGCACTTCATTCATATCGACGGATAAAAAGCAGATCGGCAACTACAACCCTCACTTTGCCATTGTGCATGCACACTTCTTCGAAATTTGGGCTCACTGCCAACGAACCAGTGTTCGGGCGATTGCGCAGCTATTGCGGAGCTAATGAGGAGCTTGTGTGACCAAGCCAATGAATCGCGTGAATCATTTTTACACTCCCGATTTCAAGCTGTCAGCGCTCCAAAGAAACATTGCATTGAGCAAAGAGAATCAAGTCCGTTATGGCTCAGTGAATCACTGAAAACCGAGAGCGATTTCCGTCAGGGAAAATGGCCGTGTACATTCCAGTGGACCATCCATTGACGTGCAATTGACCTTGGTCAAGAGGACCTTGAAATACAAGAACACCAGAGACATCAAACACGGACACCGAGGCAGGCCCATTCCATGAGATGCTTGAACGGGTGGGATTTGGGTATCCCAAAGGAGCGATCAATTCACTCCATTCACCCACCGATAGGCTTTTATCTCTCACATGAATCGATTGTTCTCCATCAAGTTCCTGGTCCGGAATGTTCCAGAATTCACATCCGATGTATCCGTCCCATCCTTCAACGGGTTCAATCATAACAGTGAATCGCTCACCTGGAAAAATGTCCATTTCCTCCACATCAAACGGCTCTGGAAGTGGCCTTCCGTCGCTCATGTAGCAGGTCGCGTTCAATTCCGATGGAAAGTCCAATCGCATCAGACTGTAAGCCATGGATCCCAGGCGCAGCGCAATCGGCTCACCAGGCTCAAAGTCAATGATATGGTCTGGTTGTTCCAACTGATTGCCAGAAACACCATTGACCATAAAAACGTCTGGGCGAATGTCATGGAAAGGAAAAGACTGCACGGCATCTACATTGGTCTCAATGGCCAAATCACTGAACAAGATTGGGGCATTTTTGGCGTACGATGGCCCTCCCTCAAACAACGTCATGTCAGGACGATTCACCAAAATCATCCCGTACATTCCCATCGTCAAATGCAAGGTCGTCGTCACGTGGCAGTGATAAAGAAACGTGCCGGGATAATCCGCGGTAAACTCATACGTGGCTTCCTGCCCTGTGACAACAAAAAAACTTGTTGCCGGCACTCCATCATTGGCTTGGTCTACGTCCAGACCATGCAAATGGATTGTATGGCTTTCAGGGCTAGGATTCGTGAAGTTGAGCTGCACGAACTCGTCTTGGGTGTATTCTAGCAGAGGACCTGGCAGGGTAATGTAACCGTCAGCAACCCAACCGTAGCCCCAAATGGGTATGGCTGTGCCGTCAGGCAAAAAAGTATATCCCTCCATGCCCGAAAACAACTGAGGTGGCGCCATTTGCCCGGAGCAAAGTGAAGCTCCGCCAATGGCACATATCATCAAGCAAACTCGAAACTGATTCATGGCATCACATGGATTTGCGTGATCATTCCTCCTGGATAAAAGCCTGCATTTGTTACAGCAATCAAATTGTGATTGTGAACAGGGTACATTCCCATTTGGTTGGCAACGAGTTGAACAACAAGCCCCTCTCCCATACGAATAGGGACGGTGTCTTTGGACCATCCAACGCGCTCAGGATGATGCGTGCTGCTCACCATAATCACGTGAAATCCATGAAAGTGAAACACGTGATCCATGAACCCGTGATTCGCAATAGAAATCCAACACGTATCACCAAGGTTCATGGCCACAAGGGCTTCAGGATCATCGACAGTCGCAGGATAAGTGCGCTCATTGATGGTGAATTGCTCGGGTACATATGGCTCTTCCCATGCCACAGGAACTCCCATGTTTGCTGACGCCATTCGTTGCACGGACCAATCTCCCAAATTCCAATGAAAGAGAGGGAATTCAACTCCTAACCCTACTTGCAATTGACCGCTCGCGCCCAAGACACGTCCAATCTCATCCGTAAGACCGAAGAGGTATGTCCCAATGGGAAGTGCGGGGATTTCAAAAGTCAACGTATCAAAAGCTTCAATCGCCCACTCCTCCTCTTCATCCACATGCAGTTTCCACGTATGGCTCAAGCTGTCCGTGTTGACCACCACGAGCGAAGTCGATTCGTCAGACGCTCGAGAAAGGGTGGCGTTAATGCCTGACCAATCTGCACTGGAATTGAATCGAATTGCTTGAACAGAATCCGGAATGTGCGTCCATTCTCCACGAACGATCCACAACGTGTCCTGCGCCGATATACAGTTAGAAATCAGCGCGAGAAATATGGCAATGAGAGACTTACATAATCGCATGTGAGAAAAGTAACTCAGAAATTAAGACCACAGCCAAAAAAAAGAGCGTGCTTTTTGGCAATCGTCCATTGCATGCGCAATGCGATGCACAAAACGCCTCATCGCCAATGCGAGCGTTCCTCTTTTGGAACAAAGGTCCAAGCCAAAATCCGCGTTGTTTTATTTCCAGTGCCCATGGCGATCGTTTTGACCTCCACAGGACGAACGGTCTTCAAAACGGCATAAAGCCCTTTGAGATGCGACTGTTTTGATACCAAGGTGGTGAACCAAAATACATTGTGAGCATAATTCTGGCTCTCACGGATCAACGTTTGAATGAATCTCACTTCACCTCCTTCGAATATCAACTCCTGCGCTATTCCGCTAAAGTTGAGCATGGGATTGGATTGCTTTCCCCCCAAAAGGTTCTTGGTTTTCCGCATCGTCCCCTGAGCAGCATCCTCGGCGCTGGCATGAAATGGGGGATTGCACATTGTAAACACAAAACGATCGGAATCAGTTATGATTCCTCGCAACATGCAGGTGGAATCGTCTTGGTAGCGCAACTCCAAATGGTCTTGGAGCATTGAATTCGACGCGACGATGGATTTAACAGAATCCAAAGAGGCCTGGGCAACGTCACATCCAACAAAAGACCAACCGTATTCAACGATTCCTACGATTGGATAAATCGCCGTGGCACCTACGCCAATATCCAATACTCGAAATTCTGAGCCCATTGGAATGTTGCCAAAGTGATTTTCACGCAACAGATCCGCCATGTGATGCAGGTAGTCAGCGCGTCCAGGTACGGGTGGACAAAGGTTCTCCGGTGGGAAGTCCCAGTGATCCAGACCATAATCGTTTAAAATCAAAGCACGATTCAATAGTTTGACCGCCTCTGGACGCGTGAAATCGATGGTATCCTCTCCCCCTTTGGACTTCTGCACAAATTCCCCAAGTTGAGGCAACCGTTTGACCAAAGCAGGAATCAGATAGCGGCTGAGGTTTCGATTGCGCGGATGCAACCGCTGCCCATGGGATCGGGCGATTTGTTTCGATGAATCTTTTGGCACGCGGCAAGGTACATCGGCAGGAGATGAAATGGGAAACATCAGCATTGAATCGGCTCAACCTGCCAAGTGAAACAAGAACAAAACTTCCAAGGTTCGGTTTTATTGGCGGTTGATTCGGTAGCTTAATGATCGGAAAAATGCCGCTCTGAAGAAAAAACGAATTTTCAAGCATTGAAGTGTCACAATTGCCAGACAATAGAAGTACCACCAAAAATAACCACAGCACACATGATCAAACACATTCTCTTGTTCGCAGCTTTGATTTTTGGATTTACACAAGCCGAAATCCAAGCACAATGTGAGGCAGACCACACTGTTTATCTCACTGATTTTGTCTTCACTCCATCCGCATTGCCAATAACCGTTGGGGAATCCGTGGCATTCATCAATGCAGAAGGCAACCACAATGTGGATGGCACAAACGAAGACAATCCCGAGTCGTTCTTCCTAGAATCGTTGGAAGGCAACATCGATGGAGTCTGCATGGGTGTCATCACGTTCGATACCCCCGGAAATTACCAATACACATCTTCCGTCGGCGTGCAACCAGATTTGGGAATGAATGCGACCATCAGCGTTGATGCCTACACCCTTTCTGATTTGATGAGTGATATGACTTATGCCGACGCCTCCCTTGCTTATGTTGAGAGTTGGGAAGGGGCTTACGCCATGAATACCTACCTAAGTCCAAGTCTTTACCAAGGCAGCACCAGTTATGGTGTGGATTTGAATCTCTTGGACGAATACACTGTATTTGTTCCAACAGAAAGTGCCACAGACGCACTGATGGAATTGATGAATTTGAGTCAATTTGACATGCTGAGCTTTTACGATATGCCCAATGCATTGAAATACCATGTGGTCCCGGGAATATATATGGCAGAAGACCTCACCGATGGAATGACCATCGAGACAACAGAAGGTCAATCCATCACAATTAGCATCAATGCTGCAGGCGCCATGGTGGATGACGCAAACATTATCTACACGGATTTCACCGCATCAAACGGTGTGGCTCATATCATCGACAAAGTCCTTGCCCCAGCCGGTTATCCTGGAGCAACAGTGCTCGATGTCATTATGCAAAGCGAGAATCACACGCTATTTGAGCAAGCAATATTCAATGAAGGATTGGACGATGACCTGCGTGGCCAGCCGATCTTGAATGACAATGAAGACGCACCTGGGCCTTTCACTGTATTCGCTCCAACCGACGCGGCGTTGTTTGCTTTTGCTGAATTGAATGGATTTGCTGATGTGGATGAATTGCTCGCTTCCCAAGAAATGGACGAAATTGTCAACAGGCACATCGTAGAAGCTGTGTACGAGAGCTCCGATTTATTCAACGGTATGCAGCTTCAGACCTACAGCAACGACTTCCTCAATGTTTCTGTAGACTCTGATGGGATTGCTGTCGATGGAGCGCTCGTCGAACAAGCTAACCTCCTCGCTTACAATGGTGTTGTGCACTCGATGGGAGAACTAATTCCCTACGATTTTCCTGTGATTGAAGGAACCTGCGGGACCTGGACGGCAAGCATGATTTCAGCCTCAAACCCTTGGGGTGAGGATCCGTGGAACGGCGGTTCATTGGACATCTACGCCGATGGTGTTTTGATTGCTTCTGAGTCACCAAACAATTTTGGAGTCGATTCATTTAGCTTTCCAGCAAATGCGAACAGCACAATCAATGTTGTGTATTCTGGAGGAGGTGGTTCAGATGCTTATGAAATTGAAGATGACAACGGCTATGTGATCTACTCCTCTTCAGGCGGAGCTCGGAGCATCTACGGCCTACGCCCCTGTTCCGAAAGCGCCGAAGCATGCGGACCCATCGAAATCCAGTTCAACGATGATGCCCAAGAAGGCTGGTTCGGTGGAAGCTTGTCTATTTATTCGGGCGCTGAACTCGTTACCTACATTCCTTTCAATCAAACGTACAGTCCTTTCTATCAAGTATCCGTTATGGCACAGGTGGCTCCAGGGCCATTGGATTTTGTTGTTCAATCACCCTTTTTTGAACCGCAATACGCCGGCTACGTCGTCTTTGATGAAGCAGGCGCTCTTTTGGTGGAGGAGACGAGTACAAATGAGGTTCCGCCTAGCTCGTATGGCATTGAAATTTGCGAAGCATCGGCCTCATCAGTGCGCGACAATGTTTTCGAGGGAACCAGCCTCTACCCCAATCCTGCCAATGGCATGGTGCAGCTGAACGGCATCGCCTCTCACATCGAATGGCAGGGCCAACTCATCAGTACTGACGGCAAGCTCGTCAAATCCTACGCAGGTTCAGGTGCACAAAGCATTGAGTTTTTTGGCATCGCGAAAGGATTGTATTCATTGAACCTCAAAACTTCGGAGGGAGCGACTCGATCTTTGCGAGTCATCCAACAGTAATTCTCAGACCACAGCGGATTGCCCGAGAAACAAAGGTTAGGTTGATGAGAACCCTCTCCTCTTGCAACATAAGATCAATTGATTTGGTCTCGTGTTGTTCTTACTGCGCTCGCTGAAACGTTGTTCCGTATTTTTGTCACATTTGGCCTGTTAGTTTAGTACAGACCTCAGGAAATCCATTCACCGACGTACATATGCATCGTCCAATTCACGCCTTCACTTCCATCTTCTGGATTGCCCTTGTGCTTTGCATGGCTACTATTTCGTGCACCAAAACGAATTTCGAAGAAGTTCAAGTTGTCCAAGAACTGCCTGAACACGAGACGGTCTTCCTCATGGATTGTGAAGAGCTCGATCTCAACATTGGAGACACGTGCCATGTGGAGTCTGACCAATTTGGATACGTCATGGGCTTCGTAAACGAAGACTGCGACTGCGATGCCGATGCCAGTGGAGAGGAAATCACCATTGTCATTGAATCAAATCTTTTCTGGAACAGCAACATAACGGTGCAGGCTTCTCCCTCGTTCATTGCAGGTCCAAGCTCATTTGAAGCGCACTCGGGATTGACCTTGCAGCAATACCTCTTTGAAGAAGGCACCACAGAATGTACACTCACCGTCTCCTACACTTGCGGACCAAGCGGGTTTATGTTTTTCCCTGAAATCATTCTTACCGGCACTCCAATCAATGGTGTGGTCGGACCTCTGGTCATCGATTGTTGATGCTAGATGACTGATTCAGAGCACCAGGAAGCGGAGTGGATTGAAGGATGCAAACGCGGAGATACCGCAGCGCAACGGAAATTGTTTGGAGCTATGTTTCCTTACCTCAAAGGAGCAGTTCGGCGGTACATATTTGATGAAGATGAGGTTCAGGACGTTCTTCAAGAGGCCTTCATTCGGATTTTCAAAAATTTGGAAAAGTTTGATCCAAGCAAAGGAAAATTCAGAAGTTGGGCTGCCCGAATCGCGGTCAACGTAGCTATTACCGAAGGGAAAAAGCGACAGCGCATTCAAGAACTTCCCGGACAAACATCGCTCGAGGTAGACCCGTCTGCCCTAGAGACTTTGGCTCTGGGTGATTTGATTTCAGTCTTGAAGGGCATGCCCAAGGAACAATACGAAGTATTGAACCTCTACGTCGTAGAAGGCTACAACCACAAAGAAATTGGAGGAATGTTGGGGATTGCGTCGGAATTGTCGCGGCAGCGACTTACCCGAGCGCGAAAGTGGGTGATGGACCGTTTTAAATTATCCGGGGGCGAACTGATCCCCAAAATGCAAAACTTGTCATGAAAAATTGGGAAGAAATTTTAAAAAATCGCCTCAGCTCATACCAGGAAAAAGGAACTCCGGGTCAGGAGGAAACTCTGTGGAATTCCATAGAAAGTCAAATAGCTCCGGCTACTTCCAACTCATCCGCTACGGGTTCTAAGCTTTTCACCAATTGGGGCAGCTGGGCCATTGCCGTGGTTGCTGTGTTTGGAGTTACAGCAGCTGCCATCTTTTACTCAAGCGAGGCACCTCAGAACACGAAAGCAACCATTGAAACGCAGCAAGTCACTGCAATCTCGACAGAATCAGTTCTGCCATCTGACCAAATCACGCAAAAAGCAAACCCATTGCTCCAGTCTCCCGTTGAATCTGAGCCATCAACCTCTGCACTTGTGGCTTCCGCTTTGCCAACCGCAGCATCGACTGAGCCGGAGGCATCATCAGAAACCAACACGCCTTTCGAAACCAGGGCAACAAACATCGCCAAAAAAGGCATCAACCTTGCGTCCAATGCCCCAGCTCCTCCAACCAATGAGGACGACACTTCAACTCCTTCCACAAACAAAAATTCAATTGAAATCAACCCTTCTTTGGCGAAAGAAGCCACAAGCGAAACAGCGTTGGACCTCGCCTTGGCAGCGCCTTCCATCGAGCCCACCACCAGTGCAGTTGAGGAAGTTTCCGCAAAAACACCTTCATATCCCAGTGCACCTCTCGCGGTAGAATACGCTCATGAAAATGCCCAAACAACCGGCCCAGAAACCAACTCGGAGTCAGCAAGAAAATTGCCTCCCATGCTCTTTCTGCCTTTGGTGCGGGAAGCACCGATTAAACCAATTCAAAGGTTAGCAATTCAACCAGACAACAACAGTCAAGAATCCGAAGTCGGAATGCCATTCGCATTGCGCGCTTACGGCGGGCCAACCGTCAGTCAATTCGCCTACGGCGATGGCCGAGAACCCGAATTCAACGAGTTTTTTAGAGCAAACTTCAGTGCTGGATGCGGTCTGATGTTGGAATTCCAAAAATGGTCGCAATCATTCGCTGTGGGCATCGCTTGGAATGAATTCATTCAGCATTTGGATTATACTGAACACAGTGAACATGCCATCACAACAGAAGGTGTCCTGTCTGTTCAAATCAACGAAATCACGGGAGACACAATGGCGGTCGTCTTGGGTGACGTCGAAGGCATTGAACGGCAGACGCGCGATATATCGCACTACAATCGGTTTCGAGCTTTTGCACTTCCTATCGAGTGGCAAAAGCAGCAGTATTTTGGACGTTGGCAATTAGGAATTGGATTGGGAGCATTGATCCAATTGAGAAGCTATGCTGAAGGCAGAACCATTGACACAAACGGACTGGTATCCGATTACTCTGATTCCAATCTGGCTCAAACACGGCTCAACTGGATGCCTACAGGAAGACTCTACACGGGCTTTTACATTGCGCCTGAATGGCGTGCAGACTTCAGTTTAAGCGCAGGGCTACAACGGTTCAACAATGGATACAGTGGTGAAAACCAAGAGAATGGTGTTCCTGAATGGCGCGGCCGTATGGTCAATGGACAAGTTCAAATCGGAATCACACGATTTTTTGCAGCCCGCATCAAATCAGAGTGATTCAAGCCATTCGAAGCATGTCAATTGTTCCGTAGCTTGGCCATTATGTGGAATGAAACCGACGACAAACTCATTTGTGATTTGCACTTTGATTCGTTTGTGGAAGCCTTTTCATTCCTCAATGAAGTGGCTATTCTAGCGGAGAAGTTCAACCATCACCCTGCGATCTTCAACGAATACAACCGTGTTCGCCTAGAGCTTACGACCCATGACGCGGGGCACGTGGTAACCGAACTAGATTGGAAACTGGCCAAAGCAATCGATGAAATCAACTCCGGTGCTAAGGAGCAAATCGGGTCATAGTTTAATCCTGAACGAAAGCGCAGCGCCAATGCCTTCATGACGTGCTTGATCAGATTTTGTTTGCAGAAATCGGACCTGCTCAAGCAATCATTGCCTGCTCCAACACACATTGATGGATAAAGTTGTTTCGATGCGTGCTTTGACCATGCCACGCTCACATTCGACTCGTTAGAAACAGATGCAAACAGATGCAAACAAAGGCGAAATAGCCCGCAATGAAGCGGACGAGGAGCCATCAGGAGAGCCATCAGGAGAGCCACTGCTTGAAATCATTTGATGCTTTTCAATTTGGAGCCTGACCGCAAGAGCGAATAAAAGACCACGTTTTAGATCTGATGTCACAAGTGACCTGCAATCTATATTGGATCCCTGAACAGAGGCCTTCAATTTGTCTTCTGGGCATTCGTTTCAAGTTACTTTTGAGGCATGCGGAACTTAATGCCTTTTCTCCTCCTGTTGACCCTGCTTAGTCCAACCGTCACCAAAGCTCAAACGCTGGAGGATTTGGAATTCGGGACGCCTGCCACACTCGATGTTGCGACGTGGAACATTGAATGGTTTCCCAAAAATGGAACAGCAACGATTGATCGGGTCAAAGCCATCGTCCAAAACTTAGAGATTGATCTCTGGGGCATCCAAGAAATTGACGACACAACCGCATTCAAAAGCATGATCGAAGACCTGGACGACTACGACTACATCCTCATGGAGGGTTGGTTTGGTGGCCTCGTTTACGTTTACAACTCCAGTCAAATCGAAGTAATTGAAGCTTTTGAAATCTACACAGAGTCACCGTTTTGGAGTCCCCTCCCCCGTTCCCCATTGATTCTTCATTTCTCATTCAATGGCGAAGCATTCTATGCCATCAACAACCACTTCAAATGCTGTGGAAACGGGAGCATCGATTGGTCAGACGATGGTGATGAAGAAATGAGACGCAGAGAGGCTTGCGTCCTCATCAATGAGTACATCCAAGAAGAGTTGTCAGACGATCGCGTCATCGTCCTCGGCGATCTGAACGACCTCATCCAAGAGGCGCCAGCCAACAATGTGTTTGAGCCTTTCCTGGAACTGCCGGAGGACTATCTCTTTGCAGACATGCCCATTGCGCAAGGCCCCAGCTCGGGCTGGTCTTTCCCGGGATGGCCATCGCACCTGGATCATTTACTCATCTCCGATGAACTCTTTACTGATTTCAGCGCTTCTAGCACGCAAGTTGCCTGCCTCGACATTGCCGCTCACATGGACGGTGGTTGGTCGGAATACGACTACAACGTCAGTGATCACCGTCCCGTTGCCATGCAGCTCATGGTCACACCTCTGACCACTTCATCGGCACCAAGCTCAACCGAAATAGCTGAATTGCTCCAAATTTCGGACCTCATGGGACGCATCTGTGAATACACGCCCAACAAAGTCCTGCTCTATCACTTCAGCGATGGCTCGGTTAGAAAACACATCAGCTGGAGCAACAAAGCTCCATATTGAACGCAAATCATTTTTGGTTTTGTTCTTGGCCTAAAACCGCGATTTCAATGAGATTTCAAGCGATCTCTGCGTGAAATCGCGACAATCGCAGCGAAGGAGGCGAGCACGATATTTGGCGCAATTGGTTCACCCCTGCCGATGTGCGTCGCTGCAGCTCCGAGCATGATTGCAATCAAGCCAAGGGCGAATATGGATGTCCACTTTTTGAGTGGTTCGATGAAGAATGAAAGCAGCATCCCAACTGCGAAGAGCACTTCAGAAGATGCAATGACAAGCACAGAGGTTGGTGAAAAATCCAATACCCAACCCATGTTGGGCGCAATCGCCAATGCGTCATACGGAGTCAACAACTTCATGCAACCAGCACCTAAGAAAGCGAGCGAAACCAGTCCTTGAATGATCAGCACGAGCACATTGATAAATTTATTCTTCATGCCCACGAAGAAACAATGTCTCCTAGCTATTCCTGTTCACCTAGATGAATAAACCGAGTGCCGACGACACGAAAAACGGCCGGGAAGGTCAGTACTTATTTTGAAGGAATTCGTCCAGCTCATCGTTGCTACTACTGAAGGAAAAAACACCGTACACTTCGAAGTAATTTTCCAAATCGTAGATGTGATCGTAAGCGAATTTGGCAAGGTCCAATTGGCCTTCGTCAAACGCCACTTCCTCTAACATCGCAACGAGTTGCTCAATCACAAGGCAATTCGTGCGCAAAATTTGTTTCGCCACGTTGACTTTATCGTCGCTGAAACTCGCGTCTTCAATGCGTGCCATCATGCGCTGGAATCGATCTGCAGAGACAGGCTTTTCGCATCCAATCTGACCTGAGTAGCCTTCGACGTAGACAATCTGCGTCTGTACCGGTTGTGCAGGAGGCTGAACAGATGTTTGAGGCTGTTGCGCAGGTTGCGACATCGTTGGTGGCTGGTGTTGTTGCTGCTGTCCCATGCCCATGCTCATTTGACCTGCATTTGTATTCATGCTCACATTCATGTTCGTCTGACCAACATTCATGTTCATAGACATCTGGTCGATTCCGCCAGCACCCATGCCTGAAGGTGACATTGGAACGAAGGTCTCCAACCGCAATTCATTTTGGAAAAAGGATGGAATTGTAAAGCTGTAATGACCTGCGCCACGACCACCGTTGGCATCCAACCTCAGCATAGCACGCACGTCCGAAAATTCCGGAGATACATAGTCAATGTAGACATTGTACTGCCCACCTTCCTTGAGCCCTGTGATTTCTTGCATGATGGACGCATCCGAAGCAAGGCGAACACCATCAACACTGATGGTGAAAAAGGCCATATTTTCAGAGGTCAACTGAGCGATTGACCCTTGCGATTGACACACTGCGCTAGCTAAAAAAAGGCAAACAAAGGAGAGGTAAAATCTATTCATATTCAAACATACCGGAGACCAATTGAAGTTGTGACAATAGCAAGAGGTTTTTTTTTTGCAGTCGAACAGGATCAATCAACACCGCGCTTTCTGGGCACTCAACATCCCAACATAAAGCGTCATGCCAAACCGGTGTCAATGGGCAGCAATCACAAACTCATCATGTAACGTTTGCTTCTCACTCCTGAAAATGTTACGTTTGCGTTACATCAACAGACAATCATGCAATACCAAACTGAACTTTTAATTCCAATACTCGCTATCCTAACAGGCGCTGCCATTCCAATTTCTGTATTCATTTGGCTGTATTTCGACGCGAAGGGAAAAAGAGAAACAGTCTTGGAAATTGTCAAGCACCTCGGCGATGATTCAAAATTGGATGATCTGCTCAACCTCTTTGAGGAGCGCAAGAAAGAGCCCATTGACTACCGAAGAAATGGGGTAATAGCAATTTTTGTAGGCATCGGACTTTATTTGCTCGGCGCTATTGCCATCGGAGCAATACTCGAAGGTGTCGGCGCACTTGTCAGCTTCATCGGTGTGGGCTCGCTGCTCGCTGGATACCTCTACCCCAATACGGGAAGGGAGCTGACGAACGCGGTCGAGGAATTTGAAAAGAAGTAATTGTGGGCCGCGACCACCAAAAACTATTGAACCGACTGGAAGAGCGCCGCAGAGCTGCCGGACTCACCCAACAGGAACTTTCCGTTGTCGCCGAAGTGTCTCGTAAAAGCATCAATGCGATTGAAAACGGTATCTACGTCCCCTCCACTGTTTTGGCGCTCAAAATTGCGGCGACTTTAAAATGCAAGGTGGAGGACCTATTCCAATTGCCATGAGCTTATCCAAAAGCTCAACCCATTCTTATTCCGACTCTGTTGTCTTTTTTGATTTCCTGTAGAGGAACGAATTAAAGATGTTGCGCCGTGCGAATCGTTGCACCTTATCTGCGTTCACTAGCTTGGTGAACAGCGCTTTGTTGACCCCAAAATACTCGTAAGTCGATCCGTCCGTAAACTTCAATTCCAGCAGCAAGCTTTTGTGCTGCATGTCATCGATGAAGGCATTTTCGATGGTGTCCGTGTATTCCTCGAGTCCCTTGGCGATGGTCGCCGGTGCAATGCTGATGAGAAACGCATACCCATCGGTGATTTGGCGGGTCATCTCCTCTGCCTCTGCGGCCTTATCACTGTCCAAGACATGCTTGTCAGGATGCCATTCCTTCACCAGGTTGCGGTAGGTCTTCTTGAGTGCTCCGAGATCAATGTCTCCTTCCACTTCAAACAACTTCTTGTATGCATTGATCCGCTTCATAGTGATGGCTCTTTTAGTCTTTTTTTCGGGGACAGCGTGCTGTTTCTTGTCTCAATGATCGCGAACAAGTCCTCGGCAGTCGTCTCCTCGAACGCGGGCGCAAAAGTAGCACCATTCCCATGAAAGTCCGGCAAGAACAGCAAGGACTAACGCATAGGCGTTTCAATCGCACGCCCACTCGCCCTATCGAACAATTCCATCATCATATCCTCGGCTTTCTCATCCGGCGGCCCACCTTGCGCGCGCTCGAAGCCATATGCTTCTTGAAGGCCTCGATCAATCAATTTGAAACGAAAGATATAATCGTCTGCATCCTTTGCTGTGCCGGAAAATGTGCCGAATCGCAAATCATTGAGCTGAAGCGAACCGTCGTTGCGGCGCACCGCATTGAGATACCCCGCACTGAACCATTGCAGAACGCCAATGGTCTCGTCTGAGTCCATGTTGTGGAGTAGATCATATCCCTTGCTCGCCGAATAGAA
>CAJQMI010000022.1 GCA_905479395.1 uncultured Flavobacteriales bacterium | reverse complement strand
GTCACGTGCCGCGGCATCCTTGGCAAAAATTAAACACCGCAACAATCACGAAGCTGATTGACCCCCACTCCCATGAAATATTTTCACATCATCATCGCTACCGCGATCATTCTTGCCATGTTCGGGTGCAATTCACCCGAAGAGAATGGCCGAAAAAGCCAAGTCATCCTTGAAATGAAAAGAGCCACAGACTTTCACAGTTACAGCCACCCCGAAGAAGCGGTTGTGACGCACTTGAATTGGAACGCCTCCGTCAATTTCGATGATCGCATCATCCGTGCTACCGCCATTTACGATATCGATGCAAGCGATGATGCAGAGCGCATTCTATTGGATTGTGTGGATCTAAAAATCGAAGCGGTGACCGTGGATGGAGAATCGGTCGATTGGTCCATGGGACCGGAACAACCCTTTATCGGGCAGCCTCTCAGCATTCCCGTCAACGGCAATTCCCAGCGCATCAGCATCCAGTACGCAAGCGCTCCATCTGCGGGAGCATTGCTTTGGGTTGAAGGTGAGCAGCCATTTTTGTTCACCCAAAGCCAAGCCATTTTGGCTCGAACATGGATTCCCTGTCAGGACTCGCCCGGCATTCGATTTACGTATGAAGCACATGTCGATGTTCCTGTAGGGACAATGGCACTGATGAGCGCGACCAACCCCACGCAACAATCCGAAGATGGCCATTATGATTTCCGGATGGACCAGCCCATTCCATCGTACCTGATGGCGCTTGCTGTAGGAAATGTTGAGTTCCGCGCCGTAGGACCACATACTGGCGTATACGCTGTTCCTGAATTGATAGATGCGTCTGAATATGAGTTTGGCGAAATGGAAAATCTCCTCGTGGCTGCTGAGAACCTCTATGGCAAATATGCATGGGAACGTTACGATCTTCTTGTACTTCCTGCAGCCTTTCCATTTGGGGGCATGGAAAATCCAAGGCTAACCTTTGCGACTCCGACCATCATCGCTGGTGACCGAAGCCTCGTATCACTTGTTGCACACGAATTGGCGCACAGCTGGAGTGGAAATCTGGTCACGAATTCCACGTGGGACGATTTCTGGCTCAACGAAGGGTTCACAGTTTACTTTGAACAACGGATCATGGAAGCCGTCTACGGCCGTGAAATCTCAGAAATGCTTGCAACTCTCAGCTACCAAGGCTTGGTGGACGAAGTCGATGAAATCATGGATACCAATCCCGACGACACACACCTCAAGCTGCACCTTCAAAATCGCAACCCCGATGACGGAATGACAGCCATTGCATATGACAAAGGGTATTTCTTTTTGCGTTTGATCGAAGAGACTGTTGGACGTGATGGATTTGACAAATTTCTAAAAGCGTATTTCACGGAGCATGCCTTTACGGTGATGGATACCGATCAATTTATCGCTTACCTCAAGGAAAACTTGCTCAACTCAGAGGAACTATTGACCGCTGTCAATATGGACGCTTGGATTTTTGGCGCAGGCTTGCCTGCCAATTGTCCTCAGGTTCGTTCTGAACGCATCGAATCCGTAGATGCCAATTTGATCGCATGGGAAACCGGGACAATGGCAACCGAAGATCTGCCATGGAAAGAGTGGGTGTACCAAGAGCGCTATCGCTTCCTCTCAAACCTAAACGACGCTACACCCGCAGAGCGAATGAAGGAACTGGATGCGACCTGGAACATCTCGACAACGGGCAACAACGAAGTCCTGTTTGCTTGGCTCGAGCAGAGCATTCGAAGCAAATATGCTCCTTCCTATGCACGACTCGAAACCTTCTTAATCAATGTAGGACGACGAAAATTCTTAACTCCTCTGTACCGCGCAATGGTAGAAACAGAACAAAAAGAAATGGCGCTTTCCATCTATGAGCAAGCCCGACAAAATTACCACAGCGTTGCAACGGGTACAATGGATGAATTGCTCGCCGTTGATTGAACCGCGAACACCAAGATGCAAAAAGCCCCCGCATGTGCGGGGGCTTTTTTGTGCATCAAACCCTAATCTCCTAGTGCCAGTCGATTACCTAATCAACGTCACTGAGCCTTTGATTTCTTTTCTTTCCGCGGGGTTGCTCAAGCTAAACACAACGACACGGTAAAAATAAACACCGTCCTGTGCGAAATGCTCAGAACCATCATTCGACTTTCCGTACCATACCTCATTCATGTCCGCTGTCTCGAACACCAAATTTCCCCAACGATTGATCACCTGCATCGAAAAACGATTGGGATCAATGTCTGTTCCAACCGCGTAAAAAGCGTCATTGGTTCCATCATTGTTAGGGGTGAAACTGGTTGGGATGTACAGCGAAAATAAATCCAGCACTTCAATGGTTCTCGTAATTTGAGAAGAACATCCATTTTCGTCCGTAACGACTAAGGTCACCGGATAATTTCCTCCTTGGTCATACGGGAACTCAAAAATTGGGTTGACATCTGAAGAGGCTCCAAGATTCTGAATGCTATCGAACATCCAGAACCAATCGACAACATTCGAACTATTCACTGACTCAAATTGCACCTCCGTGTCAGGGACACGAGTCGGTTGCGGGGTCGCTGAAAAGCCGACATATGGTGGTGTGAAGACCTGCAAATAATTAGGCTGGAAGTTGATGTACTCACAACCAATCAAAGAGGTGATGTTGAACGTGATGTCATAAGACCCCGGATTCAGATAAGCATGTACCGGGTTGGAATCGTAGGAAAGGTCTCCATCGCCAAAGAACCACTCTGTTTCTGAGATCGTCGCCGGATCCACCAACGATTCAAATTGAAAAACCCCGGGCACGCATGAGCGCGTAGTATCCGAGGTGAATGCAGCAGGAATAGGTGTCTCAATGACCACTTCTTCGCAAGCTGTCACTTCCGGTGATTCACAATTATCACTGAGCGTCACGCAATAAGTACCTGTTGCAACTGGAAAATCCACCCAATAGCTGTCATCCCCACCAACAGAATTGCCCTGCCAGGTCCAATCGAATGAATAACCAGCGCCGCTGCCACCACTGAAGGCATCCGCTTCAAGCTCGGCAAACGCACCACCGCAAATCAATCCTGGCACAATCAAAGAAACATCAAGTGAATCGTATACCTGAACCGTTACCGTTTGAGCAACAGATGTACAACCATTGACATCCGTTGCGAAAACCGTGTAATCTGTATCGACTATTGGGTTTACTATCTGCACGTCACCTAGATTCAATCCATTGTCCCACGTATATGTCCAATTCTGTGCCGGATCCATCTCCGAAGAAACCTCCAAGGTGGCGAATCCATTGATGCAAATGTTGGGATTCGGAGTCAAATCAAAGTCCATCGGTTGAGGTGGACTCAATGCAAATGAAATCTCATATTCACATCCAGCAACATCACTCAGAGTTACAGAATAATTGCCTTCAACAAGGTTTCCAAATACATCCACACCTCCATTGGACGTAATGGTTTCAACCAAACCACCATTTTCAAACAGTTCCGCTGTCCACGGACCATCTGCAGGCGGTTCATCGATCTCAATGACAATGGTGCCATCAGTCAAGACGCAAGTTGGATTGGTAAAGCTGGTGCTAAAGTCAAAGCCAGGAATCACATAAACCGTATCGGTTGTTGCACAATTATCAAGACCAATGGGCTCGACAAAAGCGACATACTCTGTCGGATTTCCGTCAAATGTATTTACCGTTGGATTTGCTGTGTTCGAATTTGTCAAATTGTCAGCGGGCTCCCAATTCCACAGAAAACCGCAGGCATCTTGGCCACAACCTGCACACCAACTTACAGGTTCAAAGCTACCTGAACCGCAACTCACAGATCCATCCGATGTGAATTGCACATACAAGCATCCGTCTGGATTGGTAGCTGTCACGAATGACTCCGGATAATCCCCGGATAAGTCCAAAAGCAATGGTGCGGTATTGTCATTTCCATCAAAAACCGTGATGTGATCAAAAAAGCCCTCAATCTGACCATCATAGAACAAGATTTCCATCATGGTCCCGTCCCCAATGATGTCTGGGCAATACAACCAATTGGAGTTTTCATTGTTGTCGTAACAATGCACCACAGTTTCGGAGTTGCCGGCACACGGTGAAATTCCACCGCCTAGGAAAGCACCTTGTAATTCCACAGGATCGCCACAAAAAATCTGATCTGGACCAGCTGTTATGTTGTTCTCAGGACCTTCGACAACCTCAATGGTCAATGTCGTGTCAAATGTGCAGCTAAAGTTATTCGTAACTGTGAAAACGTAGTCATAAAACCCAGGAGTATCCAGCACGATGTCACAAAAATTAGCATCGAAATCTTGATCAACGATGCCCGGACCTGTCCAGTACGAACTGTCTGCTTCAAGGCCAATTGTCGGTGTGAATGTGGTTACCCCCGGAATCAGGGCTGGGTTCAGATTCAGTCCCCACTCGAAAATGTAACCGTTGTCTATGGCCAAATTGTCAAGCACCGAAAACGTCCAAGTGCCATTCAATGGACATCCGACAAAATCACACAGGTCGCCTTCCGATGCATAAATTCCGGGATTCGCTATGTTGCTATTCACATTGTTGCCCGCATTGTCCGTGTAAGCTGTCTGCGTCCAGTTTGCGTTGTCGTTGATGTTGGAATCAAAATCCGGATTGGGTGACCATCCATAATCATAGCCCGTGCCAGGCGTGTTTGAGCCATCATCCACAGCCTCCCCCAAAAAGCATCCTCCACCACCATTGGGATAACTCATGAGTGAAACCGTCGTACCATCAGGACACGAAATGGTCAAATCCAAGTCTCCCATATAACTATGCTCCATATTCACCGTCACTGAAAGCAAATCATCGCAATTTTCCAACGTGGCTCCTTCTTCGAAAAAATCAAAGTTCAACTCACTGCTGTAACTGAATCCGGCGCCATCCGCTAGATAAGTTTCACCCGCAACCACCTGAGGAGGCAAGGCGGTCCAGGTCACACTTTGCACAGGATTGCCATCGACAAACGCAGGCGAACCAGCACATACAGGGGTGCTCTGAAAGCTATTGAATTGCGGAATCGTACTTACCAAAACCTGCAATGGCTGGAGGTTTAACGAAACACAACCGTTGTTATCCAGCACTGCAAGGCTCACGATGTATTCACCCGGTTCTGAAAAACTGTGAGCCACATTCGAAGCAGAATTCAATGTGTCAATCTCACCATCGTCAAAATTCCAAATCCATGAATCCAGATTGAAGCCGATGCCTGGAGTTGAACCGTTGTCGCCGAAGATGACCTCTTGGTTCAAACACACACCTACGCTGATCGAGTCTGGGTTTTGGAGAGGAGGTTCAACAATTCCGCTCGCTGCTATCGGCGTTGCGCAAGGCGTTGTACACGAAATGTTTGCCTCCCAACCCGGAGATAGCTCATTCGCTGGTCCATTGTCTTGAAACACAAAAGTCAAACAACCTGTTGGATTGTTGATGGTCGCAGTGACCGGAAGCCCCTGTAGCGAGTTGCCTGTATAACTTCCCATCGATGGCGAACCTGTGTCAGGTCCATCATAGATGTACAGGTAGTCGCTGTTATTGCCATTGGGGTTGGTCTGCAGACCAAACGCCACAAATGAGACTGAAGCAGCATCACCCGGGTTGTCAGGACAAAGCGTGTATGTGAAATTTGCGTCAGGATACGGATTGCCAACACCGTCAACTGTGTTGCCCGCATCTACAAAAACACCAGCACACGTTTCAACATCGTCATTTGAAATGACGAACACTTGCCCTCTCACTTGATTCGCAAGACTCAGAGAAAAGAGCATCAATATCAAAGCCACTGGAAATTGGCAAATGATTCGTTTCCTTGGATAGGTTGTCATTCTAGTTGTAGAAGATTAACTAAGACACAGAGACATTGAATACGTCAACGATTAACGCCTGCAAAACCACCGTTTATTTGCGATAGTTGCATTGGCCTCATAAATGGTAAAGATGACCATCGAAAAACAGGAACAAAGACCGAGCGGTCTTTATTTCTCAACTTTAATTTGGTCCGAGAAAAGAATCCTGTTGCCGTTTGAATTTTCAGCGGCCAATTCCCAGCGGTAATTGCCTTTGTCCTCGGCAAAAACACCAGTGTCAAAAACACCATTCCATGGTCGGGACACCTGGTTGGTTTCGAACGCTATTTTACCCTTGGAATCATAGATCACCAAATTCCAATCGCCATCCAATTCATGAGCAATGAGAGGCAAAAAGAAATCATACCTTCCGTCGTTATTGGGGGAGAATATAGCAGGAGCATTTGCACTGTGGCGGTCCCCTAACTGGACCACTTCAGATTTGATATCCTGACAACCAAACTTATTGCTAGCAACGAGATTGACGTTATAGTCTCCTGGAATTTTCAAATCTACCGCAGACCCTTCCATTTCATTCTCGTTCAACAACCACATGGAACTGCTCGCATTTTCGGTCAAATCCATGAAGTTTACAGCGGCTAAGTCTAATTTTTCAGTTGCAATCGACCAGTCCATTTTCGCCTCAGGTTTCGGCCGAATCACAATCATATTCTCAACCGTCCTTGTTCGAATTGTACCATCCCCATGATCACGAATGGAAACCGTGATGTCGTATGTACCAGCATCATCAAACACGTGCACAGGTGCATCAGACTGTGAGAAAGATCCATCTCCAAAATTCCACAGCACCGAACCTTGATCCATCAGGCCACGAAGTGTGAATTCCACTTCCGTTCCTGCGCATGCTTCTTGAACAGAAGCACCCACCATGTAACTCAATTCGTCTTCGTTCCGCTCAACTCTTTTGGTAACGCCTGCAACCAGAGCTGCAATTTCATTCGCGATTCCTTTGGTTCCACTCTCGACCTCATCGGTTGCTATCTCGAGGGCTTTATTGCCTTCATCAGATGCCGCATCTACGAAATACGTATTTGATGTATTTGCCATCGGCTTTGTTTTCAGCAAACTCCCATCGTGAATCAATTCGGCTATTTCGTTTGCATCCTGCATGACGAGAAGCTTCAAATTTTGCGACGACTGATGAAAAGCTTTTCCAGACCCCCCATCCGTTGAAATGGCATGATCAGCGCGTTGCAATTCTCCACTTACGTCTACCACAAGGTGAACTTCTTCTTTGACAACAGCTCGATCGTCCTGTTGCTGAGAAATCATAAATGCCATTCCAAGGGCTACTGCAGTCGCACCGATTGCAAAACGCTCTGCTGCCTTCGCACGACGAACGAAGTAATCGTTCACCGGTGCCCCCCCATTGCTTCCTTCAAGCTTGGATTTCATGGCGCCCCAGTTTCCTGTGACATCAGGCTCAAAGCTTTCAAAAGCTTTCTTCAAACGTTCCCAACCATTTAAACTCTCGTTCATTTCGATACTTTTTCATTCTTAACTCCAAGCAAGACTCCTTTGACATTGCGCCTCGCTTTTGCAAGGTTTGACTTCGATGCACCAACAGAAATACCCAACTGCGTGGCTATCTCTTGATGGGTCAGGTTGTCAAAAACGTACATATTGAATACCGCACGGTAAACCGGGGTCAATTGATTCATTGCGTCTAAGACATTTTGAATGGTAATGGCTTCCTCCTTGTCATTTGAGAAATCCATTTCCACTCCCTCGTCGGGTATGTCGAGGGCGCCTTCAGCAGTCAAATCCTCCAGAGAAGATTTCTCTTTCCTGATGAAATCAATTGCAGTATTGACCATGATTCGTTTCATCCAACCTTCAAAAGAACCTTTCGAAGTGTATCCTTCAATGTTCGAAAACACTTTAAGAAACCCCTCTTGAACAATGTCTTTCACACGATCATGATCTGAGTAATACCTGAGGCATACTCCAAACATAAGCCGGTAGTAACGGTCGAAAACCCATTTCTGAGATTTCGGATCATTCCGCTTACAGCCTTCAATATATTTGATCAGTTCGTGTTCAAACATGGCCTTCGCCGATTGTAAGACGCTAGGTTTTGTTTTCAGTTGCCTGATGGCGCGCCTCTTTTTTGCAAATTAACCCGAATACAAACATTTCCATTGGGTTTGGATGGATAGATTTCACAAACGATGTGTTTACAGCGGAGTGCCGTGAAGTAAATTTGCACCATGAGAATCGTTGTTGGTTTATCGGGAGGAGTAGACTCAAGTGTTGCTGCCTGGATACTAAAGGAGGCCGGTCACGACGTGATTGGATTATTTATGCGCAACTGGCACGATGAATCCGTAGTGATCGACAACGAATGTCCTTGGATCGACGACGCGAACGACGCGATGCTGGTCGCATCGCACATCGGCATCCCGTTTCAAGTTCTTGATTTAAGTGAGGCCTACCGCGAGAGAATTGTGGACTACATGTTCGAAGAGTACGAGCAAGGTCGCACGCCCAATCCAGACGTTTTATGCAACCGCGAAATCAAGTTCGACTTGTTCTTGAAAGCGGCTGTAGACTTGGGAGCTGAAGCCGTTGCAACGGGTCATTATTGCCGCAAAACAACCACCATCGTGGATGGTGTTGATACGCACCAACTAAAGGCGGGCATCGACGGGAACAAAGACCAGAGCTACTTTTTATGCCAATTGAATCAGACCCAATTGGAGAACGCTTTATTTCCGATTGGAGAAATGACCAAACCGGAAGTGCGAGAACTCGCGAGTAGAATAGAACTGCCGACTGCAGATAAGAAAGACAGTCAAGGGCTTTGCTTCATTGGAAAAGTACGATTGCCGGAGTTTTTACAACAGCAATTGAAGGTGAAGGCGGGAGATATTGTGGAAATTCCAGCCAATCACAGCAAGTGTCTGGCACGAGCGCAATACACTTCGAACCAATCAACATCACCCATCAATTGGAATCGAGAAGACGGAACAGTCGTTGGAGAACACCAAGGCGCCCACTTTTTTACTGTGGGTCAGCGTCGTGGACTAAATGTCGGAGGCAAGCCTGAACCCTTGTTTGTACTTGCCAAAGATGTCGTTGAAAACGTGCTTTATGTTGGGCAAGGTGAATCCCATCCGGGGCTCCTTCGAAACGCACTGCGCATGCACCGAGACGAAGTGCATTGGATCCGTGAAGACCTAGCTTTGGATGAGACCAATGCCGCTCAAAAATTCGAAGTACGCATCCGGTATCGCCAACCACTGCAGCATGCAACCTTGGCGCTCAGCGGCGACTATGTATCCATCACCTTCGACAATGCACAATCAGGAATTGCAGCAGGTCAGTTTGCTGCCTGGTACGACGGAGATGAGTGCATTGGATCGGGGGTCATCTGCGATTGATTTCAGCGGGTGGGGCTGTGCCCAGGGACCTAGCCTGGCTCCTTTTTCGCAATCAATGCAAGCTCCGAATGACACGACATCGTTTGTATTGCAAATTCTATTGAAAATTAAAGCAAACCCATTTCTCTTCTTTTGAGTCTGAAAGCAACCCATTCAACTTGTGGAGTTCCGTCAAAGATTGGAAAGATGAATTGCGACTGATGGCAGGCAATGGATGAAATAGGCCCATCCAACCTTACATGGACAATCAAATAACAAGAACTGAACTGATTTGCTTCGCTTTCAATTGCGAAGCTTGGATTCAACGGCCTTGTTTAGAGAGGTCGATTGATTTTGGTTGAAATCTTATAGTCGCTGCGGCTTGCGTCATTTCGTGATGTCATCTCTGCTAGAAAGCCAGCCAGAAAGAATTGAAGGCCCATGATCATTCCTGTCAACGAGACATAGAAAGCCGAAATTTCAGTGATGTTTCGAGATGGGTTTCCATCCAATATTGACAGCGTTTTCCCCAGAGCAATCCATCCAAATCCCAACGCACTGATGATCATCATCAGTGCTCCCAGCGCTCCGAAAAAATGCATAGGCTTCCTACCAAACCGCGACATGAACCCTATGGTCAAAAGGTCCAAGAAGCCATTCATAAACCTCTCCAGACCAAACTTTGTTGACCCGTACTTCCTCGCTTGATGCTCGACAACCTGTTCTCCAATTCGATCGAATCCGGCATCCTTCGCCAAAATAGGAATGTAGCGATGCATCTCCCCTTGTACCTCAATGGCCTTCACAACCTCCAATCGATACGCCTTGAGACCACAATTAAAATCATTGAGCTTGATGCCGCTGACCATTCGAGTTGCTGCGTTGTACAAACGCGTTGGAATTGTCTTGCTCAGCGGATCGTGCCGCTTCTTCTTCCAACCGCTGACAACATCAAAACCGTCCTCAATGATCTTACGCTCTAGTTCGATGATTTCTTCAGGAGAATCTTGTAAATCAGCATCCATTGTGATGACCACCTTGCCTTTGGCAGCTTGAAATCCAACATGCAACCCCGCACTCTTTCCATAGTTCCGAGCCATACGCAAGCCAACCGTGTGGTCGGGGTCTCCTTCGGCCAATTCCTGTATAACACCCCAAGAATCGTCTCGGCTGCCGTCATCCACAAAGATCACCTCGTAGGTCCTCCCTGTTAGAACGGTGTCAATCCACTGTTTCAATTCGCGAAGGCTTTCTTCCTCATTGTAGAGAGGAATTACCAAGCTTAAGTCTGGATTTTCGTTGCTCATGCTTCTCTCTTTACGTGGCAATCCCTCAATTTGTTTCAACGAATAACATTGGAAACTTCACGCTTGAATACAGCGCCAACGATTGCAGCGATGACAGCCCAAAAAATCAATCCAAACAACCATCCCAATGCCTTTCCTTGCGCACCCGACCACCACAAAATACTCGCCTTGGTCTCTTCAACCATGCTCTCAGGCAAGTCCATGATGCCTGACAAATCATTTTCCATGCTGTCCATGGTCAATTCCATAACCTTATTTGCCATTTCAGAATCAACCAAAGCAAAAAGTAAAACCTCAAAAGCAAGCACAACAAGTGTCGCAACTCCAGCGGCGAGCCATGCTGAAAAATAAGCTTCTCGAAAAGACAAATGACCATCAACTTTTCGCGTTGCAATGCACGCAATGCACATGCCGGCAATCACAAAGACCATGGAGCCCAATCCAACAGATGTGCTCATGTACGCCTCCACCCCAATGAGGTAAGCAATCAATTTCACGACCACCACCAAAGCTCCTGCTGCTGCGCCTTGGTTCAACGCATTCTGATTTAAATTCATGGGCACAAGGTAGCACAAGCCATTATTTCTATGGTATCTTTGCATGGGGCAAGTCTCTTACGACCAGCTCCCGTCAACTCCCCCAGGATCGGAAGATAGCAAGGGTAGACGGTTGTAGCGGTGCGATAGGAATCGCTTGCCCCACCTTTTCCCTCCGGATTTGAGCCCCCATCAATGAACGCCAACACCACCCGACAGATTCAAAAAATCTTAGTCGCAAACCGAGGCGAAATTGCCTTACGCGTGATGAAAACAGCACGGCAAATGGGAATCCGAACCGTTGCTGTTTATTCCAATGCTGACCGAGAAGCTGCTTTTGCACGCTACGCTGATGAAGCGATACACATCGGCCCTTCCCCATCATCAGAAAGTTACCTCGTAGGAGCAAAAATTATTGATGCTGCGAAGTCAGTTGGTGCGGATGCAATCCATCCCGGTTATGGATTCTTATCAGAAAATGCAGACTTTGCAGATTCAGTTCGAAAAGCTGGAATCGCGTTTATTGGGCCGCAGGCGCATGCGATTCAAACCATGGGTTCAAAACTGGCAGCGAAAGAAACGGTAAAACCATTCGGCGTGCCGCTTGTGCCAGGGACAGATCACCCCATTCTTGATGTGCAAGAAGCACAGCGAGTCGCAGAAACAATTGGATTTCCACTCCTCATAAAAGCAAGTGCAGGCGGCGGCGGAAAAGGAATGCGGGTGGTAGAACAAATGGCGGAATTGCCCAATGCTTTTGAACGCGCTGTTTCAGAAGCCGTGAACTCATTTGGTGATGGTTCCGTCTTTATTGAACGATTTGTAACCTCGCCACGCCACATTGAAATTCAAATTCTGGCCGATTCGCATGGGAATTGCGTTCACTTATTTGAGCGAGAGTGCAGCATTCAACGTCGCCATCAAAAAGTCATCGAAGAGGCTCCTTCTGCCGTGCTCACTCCGGAGTTAAGAGATGAAATGGGACGCTGTGCAATCCAAGTCGCCAAGAGTTGCAATTACGAAGGCGCCGGAACAGTGGAATTTCTTCTCGATGATCAGCTTCGTTTCTATTTTCTCGAAATGAACACGCGCTTGCAAGTCGAACATCCGGTAACAGAGTGCATCACCAATGTCGACTTGGTCAGAGAGCAAATCCGAATTGCAGAGGGGCATGCCTTGTCATTCCGACAAGATGAGCTTGAAATTCGTGGTCATGCCATCGAAGTTCGAGTCTATGCTGAGGATGCAAGCGCCGGATTTCTCCCGACCACAGGAACTTTGCTTCGCTATTCTCCTCCGTCAGGACCAGGAGTCCGGGTAGATGATGGCGTCGAAGAAGGACAAGAAATCCCCATTCATTATGACCCCATGCTCTCCAAGCTCGTTGTGCATGGACACAACCGAGAGGCGGCAATTGAACGCGCGATCATGGCCATTGACGAATATGAAATTACCGGTGTGTCAACGACACTTGATTTTGGACGGTTTGCGATTGACCATCCCGCATTTCGGAGTGGAAAATTCGACACACACTTTGTCAAAAATTACCTGCACGAAGGAGCCTTGGAGCGGCAGATCCCATTGAGCGACGAAGACGTTGCTGAGCTTGTCGTTGCTTTAATGGGCAAATCGAAAGCAAAAAATTCGATGCCTGCAAGTGCAGAAGACACCAAGCCATCTTCCAATTGGAAGAACAGAAAAAGTTTTAGCTAGAAAATTTTTCAAACAGCAACGAGACTGTTTAACCGAACCACTCGGCATCTAACATTGCCAAGCCCTTCGACGCACCATGAGGCCAGCATTGAGCAGTTTCAAGAGCCAAGGAGGTGGCAGAGGGGTCGACCACATGAATGGGCACTCCTGGGGCGGCAATGTAAGCTAGCTGCGCCGCAGGATACACCTGCAATGAAGTTCCCACGACCAGCAAGCAATCTGCCGATTGCACCGTCGAAATAGCCAAAGCCATCATGGGAACTTCTTCTCCGAACCACACGATATGAGGTCGGACAGGATAGCCCTCTGGGCAACGGTCCATCTCCTTCATTTCCCAATCCACCATGCACTGAATTGCTCCGGATGGACCCAGACTTTGTGACTTCATCAATTCTCCGTGCAAATGCAGGACCTCGTTTGAGCCTGCTCTCTCATGGAGGTCGTCCACGTTTTGAGTGATGATTTTAACATCAAACTGCGCGCCCCAGCGAGCTAGAATTCGGTGCCCATCATTCGGCTCACAGGCCATCAGATGTTTTCTTCGTTCATTGTAAAACCTTCGAACCAAAGGGGCATTGTCTTCCCAAGCTTTTGGCGTTGCAACCTCTTCAACGCGATGTCCTTCCCAAAGACCTCCCGCTCCCCGAAATGTTGGAATGCCACTCTCAGCGCTCATTCCTGCTCCCGTCAAAATTACCAATCGATCCGGTCGTCCCATGGACCAATATACCCATCTGCACCATCTAATCCATTGAATTTTAGCGAAAACACTCACCCGAAAAGCCTATCTTTGGAGGACATGGACCAAAGGCATTTCATCATCTATGACTTGGAAGCGACCTGCTGGAGAAGCCGTGCGCCCAAACAAGTTGAGATCATTGAAATTGGAGCAGTCAAGGTGGATGAAAATCTAGAGATTATTTCGGAATTCTGTCTTTTCGTGCGCCCTCTCCTCCACCCTGAAATCTCAAAATTCTGCACCCAACTGACCAGCATCACGCAGCACGACATCGAAGGCGCTCCGCATTTTGACGAAGCGGTAGAAGCGTTCGAAGATTGGATGAATCCAAGCAAAGTGCGAACAGTGCTCATGAGTTGGGGAGAATTTGACAAGCGTCAGCTCCTAAATGACAGCCGCCTCCACGAAATGGAACTTCCTTGGCTGCGCTACCATGCTTGCTTGCAACAC
>CAJQMI010000021.1 GCA_905479395.1 uncultured Flavobacteriales bacterium | reverse complement strand
AGAACTTCTGCTGCACTATTGCGCGTCAACTGAAGAACCACCGATAAGGGACGCACTCCGAGTGTCAATGCTGGAAGGATGGCGTTCTTCCAAGACAATTTGGGACCGCCGAATGGATCAACTTCCCAAAGCCCACCCGTCATTGATAAACCTGTCCATGCATGACACACTGAGCCAAAAAACCACGAAACCAAAATAGCCATCACAAAGGATGGCGCACTCATTCCCAATGCTGCAAATCCAAGAACCCATCGGTCCCACCAACTTCCCATGGAATGAGCCAGCAACAAACCCACAGCGATGCCGATCAATAACGCGAGGCACATGGCTAGCATTGCGAGTAAGAGTGTAGGTGGCAAAGCTTGAAACACCGATTCTGCAACATCGCGGTCCGTCACAAACGATCGCCCCAAATCAATTCCCGTCCAGGCAAAGCCCTCTGACGTGTGTGATATTGGCATAAAACCACAAAAGAATCGAGCATAACGAACATGAAGAGCATCATTGAGACCGTGCTTTTCACGGATGGCTTGCACCACCTCTTCTCGCTCATTTTGTCCCGCCAATTCACGAGCAGGATCCGGGACCATTGAAAACAGCAAGAACACCAAAGTCAAAGCACCCCACAAAACTCCCAATCCGTGCATGAACTTGCGTACGAAGAGCATTTAGAAGCGAATCAATCAGCGATGATGTCGTTCCATTCAGGTGTGTCTCTCCATGACCATTTCTCCTGAACCTCACCGTCCTTGATCCATACCATTCCCGGGTTTGAACGAACGACAATTTTCAGTTCTGTTTGATCACATGTGTACATGGGATAGGGCACATCGTGCTCTGCTTGAAAAGACTTGTTTTGATCCGCTGGAGCATTTGTCAAACCAACATTCATCCAACCAGCGATTTCAGCTTTGCGAGCAAAGTCATTCATTGCTGATTGTTCGTCCGTGCTTGCAAGCTCCAAATCCTTTGAAACATATAGCATTACGTTTCCTTCATGAGTCAAAACCTCCTCTGTCCAGTCCAAGCCGTCGGCGTCAATAATCTGAAAGTCCATGATCCTTGGCTCATACCCGTCTGAGACTTTCACTTCAGGTCCATCGAAAGACACCGTCTCGTATTGGTTTTTGAACCAAGGCTCATTGTAAATACGCAACCAATCCGAACTCAGCACCAACGTGTCAACTCCTGTTGAGGTGTTTCTGAATGAATACTGCGTCGCATAAACAGGAGCATCTACGCCCAATTCTTCAGCAGATTTCATGTTCTCCAAGATGTTTTCACCGACTGCATATGGTCGGTAATCCTTCATCGGCAGGTAGTTGAGCGTCACGAATTGAAACACCAGACAAACCGCTGTAACCGCTGCAGCCATGATCCATTCTTGAGCCGGACCATTCCAGCGTTTTTTCAATGCTTCAGCTGCCGCATAACAAACGGCAGCAAACAAAACAGGAAAATTCCATTGAAGCATAAACTCCCCGAAACCGTAAATCAAAATGAGGCTACCCGCAATCATGATCAGGCCTTCCTTGCGATCATTGAGCTTCGTCATACCTGTAAAAGCCCCCCAAACGACTGGCACGGTAAGGATTGAAAGCACCACATCTTTGATGAAACTTTCATAAGGGGTCAGGGGAATGGCATTGCCAAAGCAGCCGCAGGCCAAAACACATTGGTTGGAAATTTCAATGAGATTTCCTGCCGCATCAGCAATCATTTTGGTTCCAAATGGATCGCAATTGGCCGTGTACCAGGTGAGCCAGGTGAAAAATGCCATGATCACAGCCGTGAGTGCAGACGTCAACTTGGGCAAAGCCCCGAGCACCAGTGCCACGCCGAGGAGAATTTCACCTGCACATATGAAAACCGAAAGCGGAAGAGCTGTGTCGATAAGCCCCGGAAAGTTGAGTGCTCCTGGTTCAAAGTACTCTTCTAATTTGTACATGAAGCCGAGAGCGTCATTGGCTTTGATCAATCCTGAAACAATGAACAACGAACCCACCAATAGTCGGCAACCTTTCACAATTACGTTGAATGCATTCATGGTATTTTTTTCAAGTATTGAAACTAAATCGTTTGATGTCGTTCACTTCGTAGCAACTTCCAAATTTTCTCGAGCTAGTAAAATCAAAGCAAACAGCGCATAGTTGGCCATGTCCTGATAATTAGCCTCCACCCCTTCTGAAACCTTGGTCTTTCCGTCATTGTCTTCGATTTGCTTCACCCGAAGCACCTTCATAAGAATCAAATCCGTCAGCGAACTGACCCGCATGTCGCGCCATGCTTCGCCATAATCATGATTCTTTCGAATCATCAAATCCCTGGTCTCATTGAATGCGCTGTGGTACCGATCAATCGCATCTAAAGCTGGCAATTCCATTGGATAATCGCTCGGAAGCCCCAGCTGAATAATGGCCATCAGACTGTAATTAACAATGCCAATGAATTCCGACTCAATGCCCTCGTCAACCTTTGATTCTTCGGTTTCTTGAATCGTCCGAATGCGGTTGGCCTTGATAAACAATTGGTCCGTGAGAGATGAGGGACGCAATATGCGCCACGCCGTTCCATAATCGGAAGTCTTTGCTTCAAACAGGCCCGAGCACAGAGCAAATGCCTGATCGTACTCCTTCAACGTTTCTTCGATTGCGCTCACTTCAGGAAATCTTTGGATATCTTTCGCCAAGGTACAAACTCCTTTCGGGAGAGCCAGAAAATCCTATGCCAATGTCCGCTAAATCAAATGCAACTTTTCAACTGACATCACAAGGCAAAACTTGGAACCTTGCCTCGCCTCAAGTATTGGGCATCGTAAACTGCACGCCTGATTCATTTTTTGCAGGAAATCGGTTTGAAGCGACCGATCAGGCCACTGCAGAAGGCATCCGAATGATTCATGCAGGAGCTCATGCTTTGGACATTGGGGGCCAGTCAACGCGGCCAAACGCCATAGAGGTAGGAGCACATGAGGAATGGACGCGCATCAAGGACGTTCTCAAAAGCATCTTGAACGAAATCCCTCAAGCCATTATATCTGTTGACACCTTTCACGGAGAAGTCGCAGAACGAGCGTTGGATGCGGGCGCTTTTATGATCAACGACGTTTACGCTGGACAAAAGGATGAACGACTTATCCAAGCGATCAGTTCCCACAACGCGCCATTGGTCATCATGCACATGCAAGGAACTCCAGCAAACATGCAAGAGAATCCAAGTTACACCCATGCCAGCCTTGAAATCCAGGAATGGCTGGCCCTGCGGAGTAAAGTGTTACGAGAACAAGGAGTCAAACAATTGATCATTGACCCTGGCTTTGGCTTCGGAAAAACCATTGCTCATAATTTCCAAATTCTCCGAGATCTCAGGGAACTCAAAAAACTCGGACTTCCTGTGCTCGCCGGATTGAGCAGGAAATCAATGATTTGGAAAGCACTGGAATCCTCGCCTGAAGATGCCATGAATGGAACCACTGTACTGAATGCTTGGGCCCTGGACCGAGGAGCTCATATTTTACGTGTTCATGACGTGCGGGAAGCTCTTGAAGCGATCAAGCTTTTTAGCTTGCTTGAATCAGCTTGAGCCTGCAGTCATCAATGCTGAATCGAGAATCGGACTGACTCTCCGGTGCCATCCTGCAAAATATAAATGCCATTGGACAAATCGGAAGTGCTCAAGTGCAAGCCGACAGCGCCCGGAAGATTCGTCCATTCTCTGCACTTTTTGCCTGTGAGGTCAAAAAGGGAAAGACTGCCTTTCCAACCTTCTACGCGCACGACATCTTGAGCTGGGTTTGGAAAGACATGCAATTGAGAAAGTTCTTCAACAACATCGATTGATGTGCTTCCCGTCGGTGCAATTGCAGACGAAGGTTGAACCATAAAAAAATGCGTCATGGAACTCACTGCGATATTTCCACTCGGGAAATACGGATAATTGCTCCATGTGCCGTCAAACACTGGTGAGTCTGTCGAAGGGTTTGTGTCAAAATAACCCACCAAATCAAGTGAGCCTTCAGAAGCGTTGTTGACATCTAGGATGCGCAAACCACTCAAGTAGTTTGATTGATACATCTTGTCCCCGATGATGTACATGTTGTGATCAATGGCTTCAACGTCCGCCTCAAAGAATCCGACAATAAAAGGATTGTCTAGGTCAGCAATGTCCATGATGTAAGTGCGCGTGTTGTTGCCGAAATTTTGTTCATCCAATTCATCGTTGAAAAAGCAATAGCGGTGGTTTTCTCCAACATAGCCTTGGTGCGTATAGCCTGACTGAGCATACGTCAACTGTGCCACCAATGACACATCGGTTTTGTCCTCTGCATCGACTATGGAAATTCCACCATAGCCATTGAAACAAATGACCACCTCACGACCCACGTAATCCTCATCAGGGCCCTGGTAAACAATCGGGTGTACGTCATGAGAGTATGATTCATCATACGAACCGACCAAAACTGGAGCCTGAGGATCCTCAAGGTCAAGGATGTGCAAACCACCCGAATATGTGCTCGTTCCAATGGCATAAGCATAGCCCGTCTCTTCGTTGATCATGATGTTATGAGCATTGCCAAACCCACCATAAAAAGCTGTAGGTTCAATTTGATTCACTTGATCCAATGGAAGGTCTAGCAAAGCATCAAGCTTCACAATCTGCAGGCCATGCCCCCCTGCCTCGGAAACGATGAATGCATGATCGTCGTATACCTTTATATCACGCCATAAACTGGGCGAAGTTGATGTTGGTAGATTGGCAAAATACTTCATGTTTGTAGGATCCGTCACATCAATGAAGGATGTCCCTGTGGACCGTCCATAAATGGCAATCTCCCTCCCTGAATCAGGGTCCGTCCATCCCCAGCAGTCGTTTCCGTTTTCACCACCTCCCAATTCGGATATCGGTTCTACGTCGAGCAATTCGACGTTCCAACAAGGGTAGCCACTTGAATTGACAGAAGGCCCCTGCGGAGCAAGCGTTACATCGTAGAAGAAATAATAGTAATTGAATTCATTCTGACCTTGGATGCTTGTTCCTGTGATTGCCCCGTAATCACCAATTATATATGGAAAATTGACATCACTGTTTGCGTCGTCTCGCCACAATTGCGGGTTATTGGACATCGATCCAAAACCATATGAGCCTGGACCTAAATCCCAGCCAAATTCAACGATGCTCTCGCCATCAGGAAGATCAAATACCTCAAACAACAGAGGGTCGCCTTCTGTGGAAAGAATAGCCAATGTTCTTGGGCCAGGGCCGTTTGCAAATACCTTGGCAGAGACCAATGTCACCGGCTCATTGATCTCAAGGATATTGAAATAACCGCTGTTATCATGATACTGTCCTTCTTGAGTTGTGGACAAGCCGCCTGTTGCAGGCGCTCCCTCACCTCCAGAGAGTTCACACGGGAACGGATTCTGAGCAAAACTTTGGGTAAAACAGCAAAGACTCAGTACAACTGCAAATAATCTCGGATTCATTGGAACAATTTCATTTCATCTAAACAACACGCAGACAGCCCAATAGTTGCTTCGAAGTGCTTATTTCTTTTCGTAATCGTTGTTCTCAGGTAGCAAACCATACGCAGAGCTGTAGCGTAACATTTGAGCGGTAAAGTCATCAGGATAGGTCACTTGAACCTCTCCAATTTGTCCGTCTTCCAAATAAACCGCTGTCATTTCTGGATTGATAAACCCACCATACGGCGCTATGCCCAGTGACGCAGATCGATCCAATACCTCCTGATGAATCGATTGATCGACCTTCACTCCATAACCCTCAACCAACGCTTTCGCAGCATCGTAATCACCTTGAGATTTGATGCGCTGCACTTCCATCAACAATTCTCCGAATAATCCGCGTAGCCCTGCGTAATCCTTAACATCAAAAAACGTATCGCCATTTCGATTGACCTTTTCAATGATGCCCGAGGCCTCTCCCTTTTCAAAGCACCAATGACTGATCCAAGCACGATTTCGCATGTGCGCCTCTTCAATGTTTGCGCCCAATTCCAAGCGTCGGAGCTGAAGCATCATGCCATTGCGAATGTAGCTGTCATATTCAGCCTCGCCTGTTTGCAAAGATTCCATCAATCCCAATTCCAGCATTTTTTCATCCAACATGAAATAGAGTGCCACCAAATCAGCGCGGCCTTCCTCCAACGTGGAACTGTATTCCTTGATCGTTTGCTTGGGTTCTCCAATGCCATCCTCAAGCTTTCCTGAGGCATGACCTATGACTTCGTGCATCGCTGTGTGCAGTTTTCCAGCCAATGAGCTGTGTGCTTTGCTCATCTCCATTTCCAAATCATCATGAGCAAACTCACTCAGGATTCCACCGCCACCAGCACGATCATATGCTTCGACAATGTTTCCAAGACTCACAGACTTTGAACCATGAACCACACGAATCCAATTGGAATTCGGAAGATTCACTCCAATCGGCGTGCTCGGCGAAGCGTCCCCAGCTTCGCCGGCTACGTTTACAACGTTATACGTGATGCCAACAACCTCATTCTTCTTGTGCTCTGGCATGAATGGCATGTGATCTTCAAACCACTGAGCATTCTCCATCAGAACCTTCATACGCTCACTGGCATCAAAATCCTTTATTTGGACCACCGTCTCATAGCTGCCCGTGTAGCCCAGAGGATCGTTGTATACTTCCACAAATCCGTTGATGTAATCGACGTCTCCTTCGGTGTCCTGGACCCAGTTGATGTTGTACAACTGCCATTTCTCCAAATCACCTGTTTCGTAATACGCGATGAGGTTTCGAAATGCAGCCGCTTGCTTATCATTCTCAGCATACTGAATCGCCTGATTCAGCCAAAAAACAATTTGCGACATGGCTTCTCCATACAAACCGCCCACATGGTAAACTTGCTCTTCGATTTCCCCCTCAGAATTCTTCACCAAACGTGAGTTGAGGCTGTACTCAACCGGCGTTCGGTCACCCTTCTTTACAATGCTTTCCAAATAAGCTTGAGCTTCTTCTGTTGTGACATCTGGCGCGTAAAAGTTTACAGCAGAACCTTCTACCAAGCCTTTCGTAGCATCCTGTTCAACCTTTTTAGATTCGACTGCAGGATCAAAAATTACCGCGCGAATTTCATCGTCTGCGATAGCGCCAGTTGCAGCAAGAAGCTCATCAAAATACGATTCGGAAAATTCAGGCAGCAACTTGGTATTGGCGTAGTGATGGTGAATCCCATTCGAAAACCAAATGCGCTTGAGATGTGTGGTGAAACGGCTCCAACCGAGCGTATTCTTATCTCCCTCATACCCTGTGTAGATCGATTCAAGAAGACTTCTCACCCTCAAGTTGTAACGGTTATTTTGATCATACATGATATCCCGTCCGCTCAATCCAGCTTGGTTTAGGCAATAAACCAATGCCTTTTGACGATTGTCAAGCTTGTCCCAACCTCCAATTTGATAACGAACCATTTTGAGATCAGCAAATTGCTCCGTCTGCCATACAAAGCCTTCTGCATCTGGTTCACTCGCTCCTGTAGATTCTACTGCTGCTGGACTCCAGTCGTTTTCTACTGCAGCCTCCTCATTGGCAGTGGTGCCGCACCCTGAAAATAAAAGTGCCGCAAACACAACACTTAGCGATGGTATGATCGAAATTTTTAGCATGACTTTGGTTTTATCGTCCGGCAAGTTAATCAAAGTGCAAAGCATTTGCACACCACCTATCTTTGAAGCGTGAGAAGATTTGCTCGACTCTTGCTGCGCAATTTCTTAGCGCCATTCGCAGTGACCATGCCTGTGGCATTGTTCATTTTGGACATGCAATTCCTCTGGGTCTATGCCGATGATCTGATCGGAAAAGGACTCGAGCCTTGGGTCATTGGTGAGTTGATGATGTACGCCTCTGCTCGTCTGGTCAATTTGGCGTTGCCTCTGGCAATTCTGATTGCCTCCATTATGGCGATGGGTTCGCTGGCTGAAAAAAATGAGTTAACCGCACTCAAATCTGCGGGTTTGTCCTTGCCCAGAATCATGCGGCCCCTGACCGTTGTGATGATCCTAATTTCATGCTGCGCTTTCTGGTTTTCCAATGCCGCATGGCCTGTCGCAAATTTGAAATTTCGAGCACTTCTCTTTTCCGTGACCAAGCAAAAACCCGCGCTCAATCTAACGGAAGGAGTCTTTTACAATGGCATCGAAGGATTTGCCATTCGTGTGGATGAAAAAGATGAAGATGGAACACTCCTGGACGTGTTGATTCACGATCATCGCGAAGGTGAGACAGGTGTTTCACGTGTCATTCGAGCAAACAATGGCACAATGGTTCAACAAGGTGACCGGCTATTATTGACCTTGAATGATGGTGCAAGCTATGAGGAGGACTTGGAGCAATCAAAGCGTCGAAAAGAAAGGCTGCATCCGCACATTGCTTCCAAATTTCAGCAGCAAATCTTTGAAATAGACATGACTTCTTTGGACTTCAGCAAAGTGGACGAAGGCTTATTTAAACGCGCTCATGAAATGATGACGGTCCAACAGCTATCGCTTGCAATGGATTCACTGGAAATCCTGAAAAACGAGAAGCTTTTAGACATTGAACAATACGGTGCCCGGCAAACCACCTTGCTCCGGGATACCATAACCTTGCAAACATCCAATGTTCTGAGTGCCGGCACTCCCATTTTACAAGTTCTAAAGCCAACAGAGCAACGCATGGCTTTTGATGGGGCCCGAAGCCTCGCTCGAAATGCAAGACAGGGCATCGCGAACGCACTTGAAGAAGTGCAAGCTAAGAAGACCGCTCAAGATCGGCATGCCATCGAATGGCATCGGAAGTTCTTCCTTTCCCTCAGCTGTATTCTGCTATTCTTTATTGGAGCGCCGCTCGGCGCGATTATTCGCAAAGGTGGTTTGGGCATGCCAACGGTTTTGGCAATCCTGATATTTCTCGGGTATTATATCTTATCCATCGTCGGAGAACAGATGATTCGGGCAGGAAGCCTTGAACCTTGGCTTGGGATGTGGATGAGTACGTTTATCCTCTTTCCTTTGGCGTGCCTTTTGACTTCAAAGGCCTCCCGCGATTCAGGCAAAATTCCTTTTACCTTTCGCAGACGCAAATCATCGCAAACCATTAGCGATTAAATTTACCATCCGCAATTCACGTCTCGATGCGAATCCTCCAACTCTGTCACAAACCCCCTCGACCAAGCAAAGATGGTGGCTGCAGAGCCATGGACGCGCTCACTCGAGGCTTATTGGCAAGTGGAGAGCACGAAGTAAAGGTTTTGACAATGGAAACGGATAAGCATCCTTTCCTGGCTAAAGAAATCGATTCAAGCTACTTGGAAGCGACGCAGATCGAAGCAATTCACTTGGATACTTCGTTGCGGAAATTGGATGCACTCTCTGACTTAGTCACAGGAGACAGTTACAACATCACCCGTTTTTTCTCGCTCGACTTCGAACGCATTTTAACAGAAGTACTCAGAAAAAAAGCCTTTGACCTCGTCATATTTGAGAGTCTCTTTACGGCTCCTTATTTGCGAACCATTCGAAAGTATTGCGACGGCATTGCTTTGTTGCGTGCACACAACATCGAACACCGCATCTGGCATCATCTGGCGAAAGCGACGAAGCCATTGACTAAGCGGGTTTATTTGAAGTTGCTCGCCGACAGACTGGAAGAATACGAAATCAATGTGATGCACGATTTTGATTGCATTGCTGCAATATCCGAGGAAGACAAAGAGCACTTTGAGGCATTGGGCTGTTCTGTTCCAATTCAAGTGCTGCCTTTTGGTTTGGACGTTCGAGAATTTCCGCCCGAAAGTCATGGCCCTGTGAATCATGTATTCCACCTTGGCGCCATGGATTGGCGTCCAAACATTCAAGGCATACAGTGGTTTACCGATTCTGTTTGGCCGTTGATCATCCGCGAAATGCCGAGCACAAAGCTCTGTTTGGCTGGAAAAAACTTCCCGAAAAACCCGTCTTGGCTGAATGCGCCAAATATCGAAGTGAAAGGCGAAATCGGAAATGCGTGGGATATGATGACCAGTGATGGCATCATGATCATTCCATTGCGAAGCGGAAGCGGAATGCGAATCAAAGCCATCGAAGCCATGGCTGGAGGAAGACCCATCGTGTCCACTTCCATTGGCATGGAGGGCATCCCCGGAGCGCACCAAGAACACTTTCACATAGCGGATACACCGGAAGCTTTTGCATCTGCAATCATCGGCCTTCTTTCCAACCCAACCGAAGCAAAAGCCATGGGGCAAAGAAGCAGGCAATTTGTCATGGAAAATTTTGAGAATCAATCGCTGATAAACCGTTTGATTGAAGAACTCAAACATTCGTTGCCGCTTTGAAAATACTTTTCATTACTTCACGCCTTCCTTGGCCATTGGACAAAGGAGACAGGCTGCGTGCTTATCACCAAATGCGCATGCTAAGCCTGGAGCATGAGGTCTTCTTGTTTAGCCTCACGGAAACAGACCCGTCCAATGAGGCGATCCAGGCCTTGGGAAAGGTGACCACAGGTTTCCAATGGCACAAAATGAATGGACTCAAGCGGTGGCTTCGATTGTCGCTTGCTGCTTTCAGTTCACGCCCGTTTCAAACGCATTGGTTTTATCAGCGCAAGGCAGATCAACATCTGCACAATTGGATGAATTCGCTTGAACCTGAAGTCATTCATTGTCAGCTCATAAGGATGGCAGAATATGTTCGAAATGACCACCAAATACCTCGAGTCATCGACTACATGGATGCCCTGAGTGCTGGAATGAAGCGCCGAGCAAACTTGCGACCATTCTGGTCAAAGTGGCTTTTCCTATGGGAAGCGCAGCGACTTGCCCGCTACGAATCCATCATCTTTGATTACTTCGATGGCCAAACCATCATCAGTGCAGCAGATCGGAAACTCATTTCCCACCCTGCGAGGAAATCCATTGCGGTGGTGCCGAATGGTGTCGATGCAGAATATTTCAAAGCCAAAAGATCACCGTCGAACGAGATCACATCACTCGCACAAGAATCTCCAGGTGATTTTGTGCTTCTTTTTACGGGCAACATGAGTTATGCACCGAATGTAGACGCAGCGAAACGGCTTGTCCAAGCTGTTCTGCCCAAAGTGACCACACCAGGTGTCCGCGTGCTCATTGCAGGAACGAAACCAACGGCTGAAGTATTGAAATTGGCCGGTGAAAATGTCGAAGTAACTGGATGGGTGCCAGACTTGAGAACCGCATATGATGAAGCCGATATTTTTGTTGCACCCTTGCGAATTGGAACCGGGCAGCAAAACAAAATCCTCGAGGCCATGTCAATGGGGCTGCCTTGCATCACCACCACACATGTCATGAACGGATTGCCCAAGGAAACCCATGAAAATCCCCCCTTGCAGCTAGCTGAAGACGATGCTGGAACGGCTCGCGCCATTGATGAACTATTGAATAACAAGCAAAAGCGCAGCGCAGTTGGGGAAGAATCGCGCACTTGGATTGAAAAAAACAGCTCATGGGAGGCGCAAACGCACGCACTTGAGCTCTCATTCGTAAATTCGACCATCTATAAACCGGAAGAAGCAACATGGAGAATCAAGAAATGAGCTTCGTCGCTGGGATTCCAACCCTCGACATTAAGGCCTTCACAGACGGAACGCAAGATGAACGCACCCAATTTGTTCGCGACTTGGGCAACGCCTACGAGAGCATCGGGTTCGTTGCAATTCACGGTCATGGGATCGAAGATGTTCTGATTGAAGGCTTGTATGCGCAGTCTCAAGCTTTTTTCAGTTTGAGTACCGAACAAAAGCGAGCATATGCCCGCCCTGAAACCAACAATCAACGTGGGTTTGTGAGCATGGGCATCGAACACGCCAAGGACAGTGAGGCAGCAGATCTCAAGGAATTCTGGCAGGTCGGGCAGCCCAACCCTCCAGCAGGCGCCGATATGGCCCACTTCCCTCCAAATGAACATGTTGCAGAGACACCATTGTTAAAAAAGACATCTGAAGATGCTTTTAAAGCCCTTGAAAATCTCGGGCAAGTCATGCTTCGTGCCATTGCCATTCACTTAGGTGTTGATGAATCGTATTTCCAAACATGGGTTGGTGGAGGCAACTCTATTTTGCGCGCCATCCATTATCCTCCCATCACGAGAGAACCTGATTCTGCTGTCCGAGCTGGGCAACATGAGGACATCAACTTAATCACCTTATTGGTAGGTGCTTCAGCTTCAGGACTCGAAGTCCTGCGGCATGACGACACGTGGATTCCTGTAACAGCATTGCCTGAACACATTGTTGTAAATGTTGGCGACATGCTGCAGCGGCTGACCAACCATCGCTTGAAATCAACAACACATCGCGTCGTAAATCCGCCGAAAAGCGATTGGGGGCAACCACGATTTTCGATGCCTTTCTTTTGCCATCCTCAACCCGAGATGCGCTTGGATGCGATGGAACATCTGGTCCCTGATGGTGGATCAGCCATCGAAGAGCCAATCAGTGCGGGCGATTACCTTGAGCAGCGACTGCGCGAAATTGGATTGGCATCGAAGTGATCGGTGGCACAGCTCGTTCATTTTAACACGAGTTTCCAATTGCATTAAATTTTATTTGCAGTTTCTCGACAACGAAAAATAAACTCTTGGTGTTCTTTTGGCACACATCACGCCCAACATGAATACCTTCAAGACGATCATCATCAGCCTTCTCGCTGGCCTGACCGGATCAGCTCTCTTTGCCTTTCTCAATTATGGTCCAAAGGAAAAAGCAGTAAGTCCCATTCCGTTGCCTGTGGCAATGGTCTCAAAAACGGGTGTTTTACCTTCCGTAAACAACCAAACAGAAAGAACTTCTTTGCGGCCTTCTTTCGAATACGCAGCTTCAAAATCGGTGGACGCTGTCGTGCATGTGCGTACCTCCAAACGAACCCGAGTCCACATCAATCATTGGCATGAGATGCTTGGCTATCAGGCCCCAGATCAAATGGAAGAAGCATCCGGCTCCGGCGTAATCATCAGCCAAGACGGCTTCATCGTTACCAACTACCACGTTGTAGAAGCCGCCGATGAAATCATGGTTTCTTTGAACAGCAATCGAAACTATGAGGCTGAAGTCGTTGGGACAGACCCCTCAACGGACCTTGCTGTCTTGAGAATCCATTCAAGTGACCCCTTGCCATCTATTGAATTTGCTGACTCTGACGGTGTCAATGTGGGCGAATGGGTACTGGCCGTTGGGAATCCTTTCGACCTCACTTCCACCGTGACAGCAGGCATTGTCTCTGCCAAAGCCAGAAACATTAACCTGCTGCGTGCACGACCAGAGCGCGGTATTTTTCCGATTGAATCATTTATCCAAACCGACGCAGCGGTGAATCCCGGAAACAGTGGTGGCGCGCTCGTAAATACGCAAGGTAAACTCATCGGTATCAATACCGCCATTGCCTCAAGAACAGGAAGTTATGCAGGATACGCATTTGCTGTGCCCTCCACAATCGTTCAAAAAGTAGCAAGTGACTTGATGACGTTTGGTGAAGTGAAGCGAGCCTACATTGGAATTCAAATCGAACCTGTCACAGAGCGTATCGCCGAAAAGTTGCAGATGGAAAAAGTTGAAGGCTGCGCTATCACCGCTATCGTTCCCGGCAGTGGCGCTGCAAACTCAGGGATAGAAATCGATGATGTTGTATTGGCAATCGATGGAATGCAAATCTCGAATTTTCCAGAACTTCAAGAATGCATATCACAATACCATCCTGGCGACCAAGTCCTGGTTCGAGTGTGGCGCGAAGCTGAGATACTTGAGGTGACCATTCAACTGAAAGATCGAAATGGCCAACTCGCTCAAAAGCCAGTTGAATTGTCGCAGAAGAATGACATCCTAACAAACTCATAACGAAACAGATAAACACTTTCTGAATTAATCGACTCAGAAGTGAACCTATTCCATCCTCACATGTTCCATTACTGTGAATACTCCCCATTTCAACCTCCCTTTGTTTCCTCTGAATCTATTGCCACTTCCAGGAGAAACAATTGCATTGCACATATTTGAGGAACGATTTCAGACACTTTTCGACCGATTGGAATCCATGGAGATCGATGAATTTGGCATTCCCTTTGTGAACGATGAGCAACAAATGAAACTCGGAGGACTCATGCGCCTTGTTTTTGCCTCAGAGCCAGATGAACATGGCTTCCGAGATGCTGCAGTGCGATGCATAGGCCTTTTCACTTTAGAAGATTTCACCAAATCCTCCCCGCACGAAGGAGCCCCCCCCTATCCCACAGGAACCATACGACGGTGGTCTGAATGGAAAAGTTTTATGCT
>CAJQMI010000020.1 GCA_905479395.1 uncultured Flavobacteriales bacterium | reverse complement strand
CACCGAAGTTGACAATTTTCCGGGGTATCCCGAGGGAATCAACGGTCCACAAATGATGATGGACTTGGAAGCACAAGCCAAACGATTCGATACCGATGTGCGCACCGGATGGGTCACCGAAGTGGACCTCTCAGGACCTGTCCACAAAATCTGGGTCGGTGAAGGTGCAGATCGGATTGAGGTGCATGCAGATTCTGTGATCATATCAACAGGAGCGTCAGCCAAATGGTTGGGATTGGAATCTGAACTGCGCTTGCGCGACGCCGGAGGCGGAGTCAGTGCATGTGCTGTCTGCGATGGGTTTTTCTACCGCGGTCAGGATGTGGTGATCGTTGGAGCCGGTGATACAGCCTGTGAAGAGGCCAGCTACTTAGCAAAGCTTTGCAAGAAGGTGACCATGCTGGTGCGACGCGATGAAATGCGCGCATCCAAGGCCATGCAAAATCGCGTGCTGGGCATGGAGAACATTGAGGTACTCTGGAATACAGATACGGTTGAAGTCCTCGGTGAAGAAGGCGTCGAAGCCATCCGGGTGCGCAACAACAAGACCAACGCAGAACATGACATTCCCGCCACAGGTTTCTTTGTGGCGATTGGCCACAAGCCCAATACCGATGTATTCAAAGGTTGGATTGATCTCGACGAGCAAGGCTACATCAAATATGGTGAGCCCGGCACCTCACGCACCAATCGCGAAGGTGTTTTCGTCAGCGGTGATGCAGCGGACAAAACCTATCGCCAAGCCGTTACCGCTGCTGGCACGGGTTGCATCGCAGCTTTGGACGCTGAGCGCTACCTCGCGGCCAAAGGCATTCACTGATACGTGAAAATCAATAACTAAAAAGCCCCCTGATGCGCATTGCATCAGGGGGCTTTTTCTTGCCACAAATTGGCTCAATGCAATCGTTTACTTGTCCGACAAGTTGAAACCCACTGAAATGGTCACGCGCATGCCCGTGTTATTCAGTTTAATCGCATCAAAATAATCGTTCGTATCCAAGATGTCACCTGCAGCCGAATTCTTAGAACCCATCTTATCAGGAACTATGGAAATGTTAATCGGCATGTTCAAGTCACCTTTCTTGATGTTGTATCCTGCTGCAAAGACAAATCCCAAGCCTGAAGCGGACAAGTTCGGACCTGTCGCAAATTCAAAACCACCTTCTCCACGCACACCAACCAAACTTGAAAAGCTCGGCAAGAACATTCCCTTTTCCATTCCTGCAACAAACGCTACCCATTCCACAAGTCCCACGATAGGACCACCTGAGTCTGCAAAGCGCGTTTCCCATTGCCATCCATATTGAGTGGTCCATGTGAATGGCAAATCGCCAGCTTCAGCTACCTCCATGGAATCCATCTGGTGATAACGGTTCAAGACTTGGGAAGTGCTTCCGTCTCCAATGTAGGTGAGACCGAATCTTGGACCCGTCAATCTACCTACCTCTGAGATAGTAGCAGGCTCTCCAGGTGTTTGGGCAAAACCCAGAGCTGTAAAAGCAACTGCTCCAGCCAAAATCAACGCATTCTTAAAATAATTCATGCCGCGAATATAGCATAAACGGAAAAAAACAATTTTTAGCACTTGATTGCCATGGATGAGAACAACCAACGAACTATTTCCGTTGTGTTCGTACCAAACCTACTCATGGCAGTTCCCAAACAAGAAGATACATTCTTCGCCTTACTCGATGTATTATCCCATGGAGAACCAATGTGGTATGAATCGATGCGAAAAGAAGCAAAAAAAAAGCATTTTATGCACCTGGAATCGATTGATCTGATTGCGACACACAGCAATGGTCAGCCGCTGTTACTGAACCGCATGGGATGGGCAAAAATCAACCTCTGCATTGCCGGTTTCATTCGCACGCCCGTGCGAGATGCCGTGCAAATCACCGAAGCAGGGCTGGCTATTTGGGAAAAAGGCTCCTGCTGTTGGTCTGATCTGCACGAGACCGCCGCATGGAAACAAAAGATGGGATCTGGATTGCCCGGATAACGAGCCTTGAAGTTTTTAGGCTTCCAGAAAATCAAAGCCGTTGCATTTGTCCAAAAACAAAAAAGCCTCGCAACGAGTTGCAAGGCTTCTTCTAGGGTGGCTAATGGGGCTCGAACCCACGACCCCTGGTACCACAAACCAGTGCTCTAACCAGCTGAGCTATAGCCACCGTTTACCCCAAAGGGTGCGCAAAGATAATTGGAGTTTTGTAAAGTCCTTGCAGAGACGAAGAATATCTTCAATCTCATTCAGTCCTGCGCAGAAATCCTACGTTCAATGGGACATCCAATGGCGTCTGTGCGTTCAGGAACGATTTCCAATCCCGTCAAAGCTTGTTCAACAGCCAAAGCCAAGTCTTGCTTACTTGGTTTCGCCCGATGCTTGCCAAGCGCATAATAAAGATCATTCACCCGTCCTCGGTACTGCACCTCGCCAGCGGGATCAACCAGAAAAGCTTCCGGCGTCCACTTCGCTTCAACCGAGTCGGACCAACCCAAAGAATCTGCAGCAAGCGTCCATTCCACCCCATAACGATCTGCAAACTCAGCAATTTGTTCATCCGTCACCGTTGGGTTCGGAAACCAACCAACCATCTCAACTTGACCCGGATATTCCTCCTCCCACTGCTCATAGAGTGCATTGAGGTAAAACGTGTAATCCTGGCAAATTGGGCAGAGTGGCGCCAAGAAAATCCATACTTTCCACATATCAATCCTGCACTTGAATCATGTGACTGCGCACGAGTCCAGATGATGTGGTCAAGCGATAGAAATAAGTGCCAGGCTTCAATTGAGGCAACGCAAATCGTTGCTCATGATGTCCCGCGGATACGTTCTGTTGTGGCATGATGTTTTGCACCTCCCGGCCCCGCACGTCCAAAAGATCAAGTGCAACAGCGTCCGCCTGATTGAGGTGGTATCCAAACGTTACCGTTTGGCCTTGACGAGCAGGATTGGGCCATGCTGGAAATAAATTATCTGCAGCATAAACGATTCGTGTATCCTGATCAGGCACAGACAAGCTGATGTTTTCATCGCCGGGCATGTAATCCACAAATTGCAAGAACATCACAAACATTTCATCTCCGGTCAAATCACCCCATCCCGTCCACTGCGGTGGGTTGTTGGGATTGTTCGGATTGCTCGAGGTATTGTCATAGGTGCAATAACCATGAATCGTATACCCCGCTGGGATATGCTTCAACTCCGGGTAACTAAATATTCCTTGCCAGTTGAAGTCCCACTCCGGAATCGAAATCAACGGAATCGTGTCGTTGCCATTTCCAGAAACGGCATAGACTTCCCAAGATTGACCAAGCAAGTGGCAGTGCGGGGTGATGGACAAAAGACTCATGTCGTTGGTCACATTCAAAATGCCATGAAACGTCTCCACAGCATCCGGCTGAATGAAAAACGGCTCGGTCAAATTATTCACCGTCATAAGTGCCAAATCCACTTCGCGCTGAATGGGTTCTTCGGCAAAGAACAAGTTAATTTCTGTCACATCCGACTCCTCCACAGGCGTGGGCCCGTAGTGCATCTGCAAAAGCAAGCGACCATCAGGACCGATGGTCTTTCCAATCGTAGGAGGGAAATCTGTGGGCGGTGTGCCTGGCACCCAACCACCGAAAAGAAAATCCTCAACGCTTACGCCATAATCGCCAAAACTCTCATACCCTGGCGCATCGTCCTCGGCATCCAACTCCTCGGCTCCGGCGATCGAAACGGCACTCTCGGTATAAGCGATCAGGGCGTGGTGCGCAATGGCTGCATTGCCTGTGCGTATCTCAACAGCTCCGATTTCGGTCTCCTCCTCCACTCCTGTTTCCAAGACAAAAACCTGGTATTGCTCTGTCATGTCTCCACCATGCACGTATGGTTCTGGCATGGAGACCACCAAATCTGGCTCACCAATTTGACTGCCTTCTGGAAAATCTGGCAGTCCTGGATTTAGGGCGGGATCACCCTCTGGCATTCCCGCTTCGTACCAATCTGCCAACACTTGAATTTGATCCTGTGTCAGGTAACGCTCGCCCCGCAGCGAAGCATATTCAACGTCTGGCGTCCAAGGTGGCATGTAACCTGAGGAGGTGACGTATGCGATGAACGCGGCTTGATTTGCGACCTCATCGTATGTGGTGAAAGGAATTGGACCGATTTCACCCACGCGATGACACTCCGTGCAATTCTGGTAAATAATAGGCGCAACATCGGCGTGGAACGTGGGAACCTGTGACCAGGTCGAAGCAATTCCAAGGGCGAGTGCGAAAAGCGTGCAAAGAAAAAAACGTGTCATAGGCTAATCTAGTGGATAACGTTCAATATTGACGACCAATTGTCGTTTTAGGTTTAACCAAAAACCTTGCGACCTTTGAAGCCATGACTCAAACGACCGCGAACAGATTGCACATCTTGCATATCGCCAGCTGGTACCCCAGCAAAGTCCACGGAACGCTGGGCAATTTCGTCAAACGTCACATTGAGGCCATTTCCTCAATGCACACCGGCGCGGTCTGGTATGCTGCCCCTTGCCCCACCGATCAATCAATTCCGCAAAACTCACTCAGAGATTTCGGGAACTTCTCGGAACACATTGTGTATTTCAATGCCCAAAAACCAGTTGTTCGCAGGGTGACTCGTGAACTTTTATGTTTGGCTGAGCAAATCAACGACCAACCCTTTGATCTGATCCATTTGCATGTGGCTTACCCTGCAGGAAAAGCAGCACGTTTATTGGCAACGCGATGGAACATCCCACTCGTTGTCACTGAACACTGGACCGCCTACCACTCCGAACAAAGCCATCGCCTTCCGTTTTGGCGGAGAAGATCCATGCGCGCCACACTCCAGCAAGCACAGCTGATTTGCCCCGTTTCAAGCGATCTCGCTCAAAGCATCAAACGTTTTGCTCAACTTGAACAAGAAGAGAAATTTTGTGTGGTTCCCAACGTCGTGGATACAGACCTGTTTCAACCACAACCGTCAAAAATCAAAAAACCAGGAGAAGTATTCCAATGGCTGCACATCAGCTCATTGGCAGATGATCAAAAAAACATCAGTGGCTTGATTCGAACTGTTCAGCGTGTCCGCCAAAACTCCGATCAATTTCACGTGCAGATTGTCGGGGATGGAAACCCGCAACCCCATCAGAAACTGGTCGATGCACTTGGACTGCAAGACTGCATCACTGTGCATGGAGAGATTTCCCTTGATCAAGTGGCTGAGAAAATGCGCAACGCTGATGCGCTCTTGCTTTTCAGTCGCTACGAAAACTTTCCTTGTGTCATTCCAGAGGCTTGGGCCAGCGGAATCCCTGTTCTGTCTACAGATGTGGGAGGCATCAGTGAGCACCTTTCAATTGGCCGAGGCGCTTTGGTTGAATCCGAAAATGAAACGGCAATGGCAGACACGATGCAACGTTGGATCGCAGGCAAGGATTCTTTTGATTGCGATGCGCTTCGCGCGCATGCTGTTGACCATTTTAGCGTGGACGCTGTTGCTCATGCATACAGCAATGTTTACACCAAGGCACTCGAATCAAACGAACCCATAAAGTCTTCGCAACTTCAATCGGCATGACGGCAAAAACACAAGCGCGTTCAGAAGATCGCCACGCATTGATTAGCCGTCTGCTGCTGTTGATTTTCACAACTGCTATCATTCTTCTGAATTCGCGCACACTTGGTGCCAGTGGACAAGGGGAAATCGCCTGGATTCAATTGGGCATTTTGGTCATCACGGGACTGAGTGGCTTTCTCGCAGGTGGCACCGTGGTATTTCTGCAAAAAGAAATGCCCGTTTGGAACACATTGATCCCGGGGCATTTGTGGCTCATCGCATCTGCTGTTTTCGGAACAGGACTGGGCACCGCTCTGCATTTTTTACCATTGAGTCACTTTGCTTTTATCGCAACGACCGGCTGGATGCAGGGAGCAATCATCTTTCACGGTCAGATTCTATTAGCAGAGCAAAAAATCAAATCCCACAATGTGCTGCAAGTGCTGCAAGCTGGCGTTCTTTTGATCATACTCGCTGCATTATTCAACACTTCAGAATCACCTCAAGTCTCGGACTTCTTGAAAGCGTTGGCCGTCAGCCTTGGAGTCGCATTTGTGGCTTCTTTAATCTTGGTGTTGCGCCAAGTGCAACGCCCGACAAAATCCGAGCGAGTGGCGCCACACCGGGTAGCTCGCAGACTCTGGAAATTTGGTCGTGCTGCGCAGACCGGAGCCTTGTTGCAAATGTTAACCAACCGCTCCAACCTTAGCTTGCTCGCCCAAGCGCCTGCTGGCATTGCAGCCTCGGGCATTTATTCCATCGCCTTTTACGGATTGGAAGCGATGTGGCTAATCCCGCGTGCTCTAGCTCCTCTTGTCTACACCCGCACCGCGGCAGAGAGAAACCGCGGCAAGCGGCTTTCCCACACGCAAACGCAATTGCGTCGTGCGCTGCTCGGTTCAGCAGTTTCACTGGCAGGAGCATTGATTGTACCGGATAGCGCATACTGTTGGGCATTTGGATTTGAAGGCATTCACCCTGTTGTGCTGGGACTTGCACCAGCGGCTATTGCTGGGGCTTTTTCTTCGGTCGTTGCCCACCACCTTTCGGGAATTGGTCAGCATCGTTGGAATGCCTGGACTTCGGGAGCGGGTTTGCTCACCCTGCTGATTCTCGCCACAGCCACCATCCCAGCTTATGGAGCCATCGGAGCAGCCTACGCCGCATCAGGAGCTGCCATCGTGCAGGCGCTAGGTCTTTTGGCGGCTTGGTCCAAATGCGAATCCACTCCTGTCAAAAATCTGCTCTTTTAATCTCCTGCATTGGGCTCAGCCCAGCATGCCGAGATCGTCCACTACCGGCGGTCGCTTGACTTCAAAACCTTCGCCGCTTTTCACACCAACAAGCCTCCCCATCGCTGCGTCTCGTGCCTTTAAATGCATCAGGAATTCCGGCGTACTGATTGGAGTTTGGGGAGTTCCAGGGGCTTCTTCTGGCTGATAAAACTGCGTGACATACGCCGCAATGGCCTGAGCCTTGACTTCCTCAAATCCGCTGATATCGAATACAATGCTTGGTTCTCGCCATCGATCCTGTATGCCATGGTAAACAGCTTGAGGGCGCCATGGCAATTGCATTTTACCTGTGACTGAATCGCACGTTTCTATTTTTGCGAGTCCGCTCAAAAAAGCAGCGCGATGCACCAATTCAGCTCCCCTTCCGTGATCGGGGTGGCGGTCCTCAAGGGCATTTGCCAAAACAATCTTTGGCCTCAATCGCCGTAGCACTTCCACCACTGCATTCAATGAAGTTTCATTGACTTCGAAAAAACCATCACCAAGGTCAAGGTTTTCCCGATGTTGGATGCCCAAAACCTTTTGAGCTGCGGCAGATTCAACGGCCCGAGTCTCCCCTGTGCCACGAGAGCCCAACTCACCTCGGGTCAAATCCACGAGTGAAACGTGTTTGCCCTGAGCAACACTTTTCGCGATGGTGCCACCAGCAAACAATTCCACATCATCAGGATGCGCACCAAACGCACAGAGATCAAAAATCGAACCTTGATTTTCCATGGTACAAAGGTAGCGCTTAGGCTCAGCCAATCGAAAAGGCCACGAATTCGATGTTTGTGTTGAACAACGCCCGAATCGATGTTGTTTTGCAACCATGGAGCAACAATCCCCCTCCCACAGCTGCGATGCCTTGGTCATCGGAGCCGGCTTTGCCGGAATTGCAGCAGCCACCCAACTTGCCGCGTTGGGCCGCAGCGTAAAAGTACTTGAGCGCCACGACCATCCGGGTGGACGTGCACGCGTCTTCCATGAGCAAGGTTTCACATTTGACATGGGACCAAGTTGGTATTGGATGCCCGATGTGTTTGAAGCGTACTTCGCCAAATTTGGCAGCGATGTCAACAAAGAACTTGACCTGGTGAGGCTTGATCCCTCCTACACCGTTTGGTTCAAAGACGGCCCTGTCGAAATAGCTGCCAGCTTGGAAACGTTAAAGGCCACATTCGACTCCATGGAAGCCGGAGCAGGCAGTCGACTCCAAGCCTTTCTAGATGAAGCAGAAGTGAAGTATGAAATTGGGATGAATAATTTCGTCCGCAAACCAGCCCATAGCGTGATGGAATTTGCCACGTGGGAAACGTTGCAACAATCCACCAAACTGACCTTACTGAAGAGTTTTAGCGCCCATGCCCGGAATTATTTCACGGACAAACGGCTGCTTCAAATCATCGAATTTCCCGTGTTGTTTTTAGGCGCTAAACCCGAAAAAACACCTGCGCTATACAGCTTGATGAACTACGCCGACACCGTGCTCGGCACATGGTATCCGATGGGAGGCATGCACGAAATAGTACGTGCGATGGTGCGGGTTGCCGAAAAACTCGGCGTAGAATTTGTTTGCAATGCCGATGTGGCCCAAATCACCGACAACGGAAAAGCCGTAAATGGCGTGCGCCTGCAATCGGGCGAAGTCATTGGAGCCAAATCCGTCATCGCTGGAGCTGATTACCACCACGTTGAGCAATCACTGCTGCCTGCCAAATGGCGCCGTTATGACGCACAATATTGGGACAAACGCGTGATGTCACCTAGTTCTTTGCTTTTTTATGTGGGGGTCAACACCCGCGTTCCCAACCTGCAACACCACAACCTATTTTTCGACACACCATTTGGACCGCATGCGGAGACCATTTACGATTCGAAGACATGGCCCAAAGACCCGCTGTTTTACGTGAGTGCTCCTTCAACGACGGATCGAGGTGTGGCTCCAGATGGATGCGAAAACCTCTTTTTCCTCATCCCGCTTGCACCCGGATTGGATGAAAGTCCAGGACAACGTGATGCCTATTTCGAAGAGATGTGCGACCGGTTAGAGCGGCAAATAGGCATGGACATTCGGCCTCATATAGTCTACAAACGCGGGTTTGCACATCGTGAATTTCAAGAGGATTACAGGGCTTTCAAAGGCAATGCCTACGGACTGGCCAACACCCTCAAGCAAACGGCATTTTGGAAGCCGAAGATGAAAAGTAAACTTCCAGGATTGTACTTTACAGGCCAGCTTACAACTCCAGGTCCTGGTGTGCCTCCAAGTCTGATCAGCGGGGAAGTTGCAGGAGTAGAAGCCCACGAGTGGATGAAAGTCCACACCGATGAGCGCAATTGAACCAAAAGCACCTTAAATTGGTTGATTCCACATGGATGCTTTGAAACTTTACGACCGCGTATGCGCGGAGTGCAGCGTGCTGACCACGAAAGCTTACAGCACATCTTTCTCGCTCGGAATTCGATTTTTGGGTGAGCAACTCAGGCAACCGATATATTCCATTTATGGATACGTTCGATTTGCAGATGAAATCGTAGACACGTTTCATCACAAGGACAAATCCACGCTATTCGAACGGTTCAAAGTAGACACCAACCTAGCTCTGGAAGAAGGCATTAGCCTCAACCCCATCCTGCACGCTTTCCAGCAAGTCTTCCACCGGTATTCCCTGGATAAAAATCATGTGGATCTGTTTCTGCAAAGCATGGAGTGGGACCTGAAGCGCGCTGATTACGACCGCGTGGGCTTCGAACAATACATTGTAGGCTCAGCTGAAGTGGTTGGACTGATGTGCTTGAAGGTCTTCGTCAATGGCGATCAATCCGAGTACGAACGACTTCGCCCTTTCGCGGAGCGGCTAGGCGCTGCTTTTCAAAAAATCAACTTTCTACGAGACATCAAAGCAGACTTCCAGGAAATGGGACGGTCTTACTTTCCCAATCTCGACATGACCAGTTTCGACGAGCAAACCAAGAGCATCATCGAAGATGAAATCGAAGCCGATTTCAAGGAAGCGTACAAAGGCATCATCGAGTTGCCTCGGAGCAGCCGCTTGGGCGTCTACATTGCCTACATCTACTACCTGCGTTTGTTCCAAAAAATCAGAAGCTTGCCCAGCGACCGGATCATGGAAGAGCGCATCCGCATTCCCAACTCCCGCAAGGCCACGCTCTTCGTGGGTTCGTACTTGCGTCACAGCTTAAATATGCTTTGAAATGAAAAGATGGGCAATTGTGTGGCTTGTTTCGTGTGTTGCAGTTGGTGAGTTCCATAGCCAACACGAAAATATCGCAGACCGTTCAGCGGTTTTTTCTGTCTTAGACTATTACCGCCTTGCATGCTTGGACCCCGGTTCCGAAGCCGTTGTCTTGGAGTTTGACTCCATGGCTGTAGCATTTATTGCTGAGCATCCAGAATCTGCTCTCGGTCTGGGCATGAAGTCTACTGCTCAATTGATGCTTGCGGAATCCATGTGGAACCCGTTAGACAAATTGACCCAGTTTCAAGCTTGGAAACCTAAATTGGAAGATGCGATTGCGCAAAGTCCCCTTGATCCAGACCTGAGGTATTTCAGGCTATCTGTGCAGTTTAGTGTCCCAGCACTGCTTGAATACAACAGCGATATGGTCAGCGACGCTGCAGCAGTCAAGGAAGCACTTTCCAAGGAGTTCTGGTCGGAACATCCGGAGTACGAATCTTTCGTCGAAGCCTTTTTAAACCAACTTTGATATGACCATATCCAACGAGAGCAGGTCCTACACGGGCGATGCAATGAGCGCACTCAACGAAATGGTGGTTTTGGTCAATCCCCAAGACCAAGAAGTGGGGATGATGGAAAAAATGGAAGCACATCGCAAGGGAGCCTTGCACCGTGCTTTTTCTTTCTTCATTTTCAATAGCAATGGGGAATGGCTCTTACAGCAGCGCGCTCACGACAAATACCACAGTGGTGGATTGTGGACGAACGCATGTTGCAGCCATCCGCGAAAAGGGGAGTCTGCAGCCACGGCTGCCACACGACGGTTACAGGAGGAGTTGGGGCTGTATTGCCAAGCGAAACCTTTGTTTCACTTCATTTATCGCAGTGAATTCTCAAATGCCTTGATCGAGCACGAATTGGACCATGTCTGTGTGGGATACTCTGATCAATTGCCAGAACCAAACCCAGAAGAAGTCTCCAGTTATAGATACATCAGCACGGAAGCACTTGAATTTGAACTGAGCGCTTACCCTGAAAACTTCACCGTTTGGTTTAGGATTTGTTACGAGCAAGTGAAAGACAAGTTAGCTGCACTCAAACAGACTGCTTAACCTTGAGAAAACCTCATCAAGCCATCGTCGTCGGTGCGGGTGTAGCCGGACTGGCCGCTGCCATACGATTGGCCGCAAAAGGCTGCAATGTCCGCCTTTTTGAGGCCGCTGCTGAACCCGGCGGGAAACTTCGCGAACACCGTGAGAACGGGTACCGGTTCGATTTAGGCCCCTCCTTATTTACATGGCCGCAATTGATCCAAGAACTCGATGCTTTTGCGCGAGTTCATCGACCTGAAGCTTCATTGCCTGAACCCTTTACCTATGAGACTTTGGACCGTTCCACTCATTACTTCTGGGAGGATGGAAAATCACTCGTGGCTTGGTCTGACCGCAAAGCGTTTGTAGAAAGTGCCACAAAAGCATTTGGTGCCAACGCTTCGAAACTCGAAGCGCACATCGCCCACAGCGGACGCAGTTTTGAGGCCACTCGTAAGATTTTTCTGGAACAGAGCCTGCACGAGTGGCGAGGTGCCGGAAAATCAGCATGGCGCGCCGTGCTCCCCTTTGTGCATAAACTTCCCTGGCTCGGCACACTGCACCGTTGGAACAACAGACATTTGAAAGAGCCCCACTTGGTGCAGCTATTCGATCGCTACGCGACCTACAACGGTTCAGATCCGCATCGGGCTCCGGCGATGTTGCATGTCATTCCGCATCTCGAACACGGCATGGGCACCCATTTCCCCCATGGAGGCATGCATGGAATCACGAAGCATCTCGTCGCATTGGCAGAGTCCCTTGGGGTCGAAATCAATTGCAACGCGCCCGTCCAACGCATCGTGCACAAAGAGGGGAAAGTGACAGGCATTGTTCTCGAGAAGAACAGCGCTGAACTCATTCTTGCTGATATCGTGGTCTCAAATTCGGACGTGCAGCCTACCTACCGAAAATTGCTGCCGGACCTGCCAGCTCCCGAAAAAATCTTGAAGCAAGAACGGTCTACCAGCGGTGTTATTTTTTATTGGGGCATCAAAGGTGAGCATGCCAATCTGCATTTGCACAACATCCTATTTAGCAAAAACTACCGCAAAGAATTCGAAGACATCAGCAAGACAGATGTCCCCGGTGAAGACCCAACGGTATACATCAACATCTCATCAAAGGTGCAGCCTTCGGACGCTCCTAACGGTTGTGAAAATTGGTTTGTAATGGTCAACGTCGGTGCGAATCCAGCCCGAGTCGAAGCGCTGGTTCCTGAAATCCGAAGACACGTGCTCTCCAAAATCAAGCGCACGCTTGGCAAAGACATCGAACCTCTCATTGACTCGGAATTTACATTGACGCCTCAAGGACTTCAAGACCGCACGAGCTCTTGGCGCGGTGCACTTTATGGTGCGAGCTCAAACAACATGTTGGCGGCATTTTTAAGGCACCGCAATCGCTCTACACAGCTCAAAGGCATGTACTTTTGCGGGGGAAGCGTGCACCCAGGCGGTGGAATCCCCTTATGTTTGCTCAGCGCACGAATCGCCACAGAACTCATCGATTCTTATTCATGACTCACAGCAACAGTTTCGAGCGGCATTGGATCCCCAGAATCATGCTCATCTTGCATGCCGTCGGCGTAGTGGGCATCTTAGCAGGATACGGCAAATTCTTCTTGGACTTCACCGCCTCTAACCTTCTTGTCAACGGAGTGTTAGCAGCTTGGATGGATTGGGAAGATCGCCACTGGACTTGGCTTTTGGCCATTGGCGGTGGACTAGCCGTTGAAATCATCGGCGTGCAGACTGGCGTTCTTTTTGGAGCCTATGAATACGGCGATATTTTAGGCGTGAAATTGGCTGGAGTTCCGTTGATTTTGGGAGCGCTGTGGTGGATGTCGCTTCTGGGATTTGGTCACTGGTCAGACCGCTTCATGAAGCGGTGGCTTCATCTCAAAAACAATGCCCTGAACCGAATCGTTCGGGCTTTGCTCGCTGCATCCTTGATGACCGCGTTGGACGGCTTGATCGAACCTGTAGCCATCCGAGCTGGATGGTGGGCTTGGGATGCCGTTTCTGTTCCCTGGAGCAATTACGCCACCTGGTGGATTGTGGCTTTTGCATACCATCTGCTCCCTCAAAAAAACGGTAAAAACATCGGAGCTGGATTACTTGTTGCCATCTTTGTACTCTTCTTTTTGTTTTTGAACTGGTTTCCATGGACGCGATAAATTTCATTTCAGCAGCTAGCATTGTCATAGGCACTTTCATTGGCATGGAAGGAGTTGCTTGGTTTGCCCACAAGTACCTCATGCACGGCACCATGTGGTTCTTTCATGCGGATCACCACGTGCATGAACCTGGATTCTTCGAAAGGAATGATGCTTTTTTCCTGATTTTCGCCATTCCAAGTGCTTGGTGTTTCGTGACAGGATCAATGGCAGGCGGAGACTTCCGTGTCTGGATAGGAACTGGGATAGCCGCTTATGGATTGGCGTATTTCTTGGTGCATGATGTTTTCATTCACCAACGATTCAAATGGTTCAGGCGTACAGAAAACACGTACTTCATGGCCATTCGGAAAGCTCATAAAGTGCACCACAAACACCTCACCAAGGAAGATGGTGAATGCTTTGGGATGTTGTTTGTGCCACGCAAATACTGGCAAGACGCGAAGCGTGCGATGGCGATGAAACGAAACACAGGTAAACCCCTTCAATCATGATGGAAAATGTCAATCTTCATGGCCTCTACCTCATGTTGGATGTGGCTGTATTGGCCTTGCCGTTTTTGCTGAGTTTTGATAAGAAAGTGGCTTTCTTTAAAGAATGGAAATACTTCCTGCCCGTCAACCTTGCTGTTGGTGGCTTCTTCATTGCTTGGGATGTCTGGTTCACCCGTGCTGGGATTTGGGCCTTCAATCCGGACTACCTGCTAGGCCCTGAAATTTTTGGCCTCCCAATTGAAGAGTGGCTCTTCTTCTTTTGCATTCCCTATGCGAGTGTGTTCACGTACTTTGCATTGCGCACTTATGTGAAGCGAAATCCACTGAAAAACGCAGACACCACATTGAACATTGCCGGATTAATCATCTGCTTCCTGCTCGTGTGGAATTTCCGAAACCAGTGGTACATCGCCATCACTTCTTTTTTGACCTTTTTCGGTCTCTTGTGGACGACTCGAAAGTTAAAGCGTTGGTCCGCCGATTTATGGTTGGCCTTTTTCGTTCTGCTTTTTCCAATGATCCTCTCGAACGGTGTCCTGACCGGATTGGATTTCTGGAAATATCCAGTGCTGCATTCGGACGCCTCCATCATCCGAGATCAAATTGTTTGGTACCACCCTGGACACAATACCGGTTGGAGGATTTTTTCAATGCCTGCAGACGACATGGCCTATAACTTGTTGCTAATCGGCATGCATGTCGCCGGCATCGAAGCGCTCAAAGAACGCGAAGCGCGAAAGCAGCGCAAAGCCTAGTTTTCGGGAGTGTGACTCGGGAATGAGAATGTTCCCTTGATCGGACGATGGTCCGATAAGGCCACGTCAATGGTTTCATACGATCTGCATGTCAATTCTGCGCTGTGCCACATCTGATCGATTCGCAAAAAAGGCCAATCTCCCTGGTATGTGCTTCCCAATGCCGGCTTGTTCCAGACGCCCGAACGGCGGTAACCATCAACGAGGCATGTTGTCATTTGCTGAGAAGCATAAGAAACAGGTGTGTCATTGAAATCCCCCGTTAACACGACGGAATAAGGACTATTGCAAGCTGCCTCTGCTACTTTTCGAGCCTGACTTGCTCGTTTTTTCCACGCAGACTGCAGACGTTGTAGAATACGCAAACGCGCAGCCTCGTCAGTGACGTTGCGCGCATCTTCATAATCCGATTGTTCAAAGCCAATGCTGCTGAGATGCACATTGAAAACGCGAACCGTATCGCCTTCAATGGCCAAGTCCACCGACATTGCGCTGTTGTTTTTATCATTGTCAAAGGGCAGCGTCTGAACATGAAGAATGGGATAACGCGAAAGAATGACCAAACCAAACAGCTTGTCTGTTCCTCGTCCCAGCGCCATCTCTTCAGTCAAATAAGGCAGTCCTGTTCCGCGCTTGAGCATGTCGCGTGACATCCACGGATTTGTGCGAGCCTCTCGGCCCTTCGTCGCTTCTAAGTATGTTTCTTGAATGCAGATAACATCCGCATCTGCACGTTTCATATGGGCCAAAATCGAGTCCGGAACACCAGGAACACCTATCCAAGCAAAGCGATTGAATTGCCGCACATTCCATGACAACACGTTGATCTTCCCTTCTGACATCGCAGGAGATTCAAATGAAGCAGGCACGTTCAAGCCCCATGTTGATTGAGCATGGGAATGCGAGAGCAACAATGCAACGCAACCAATCAGCGCCCATTTCCAGATGCGCGAACGAAATGCTCCGATGGTTCCGAATACCAAAAGCACCCAACTCAATGGAAACACAAGCCCTGCCACCCCCAAAATGGGCATCGCTTCAGGAGAAATGTGCACAGCACACTCCGCAATCAGCACACCCAACAATCCAGGAACGAACAGCATCATGGACCACCAAGGCCTTGCTTTGGGCGGTTCCTTGGGCTGCTTCATGTATTGGATTGACGAAACAAGAATTCCTTCTCCTCCGCAGTAAGGTTGTCATAACCGTGCTTTGAAATCTTGTCAAGAATTGCATCCATCTGAGTCGATTTCGCCTTCTTCTCAACGTTGAATTCTTCGTCGGATTTGTACGAATTACTGCCTGAATTTCGTGGAGTGCGGCGACGTGTTTTTCGCTTGCGTCCCTGTATGGGTGTCAAGGCATCTCGGCTACTCGACCACAACCCTACCATAGCATCAAGAACAGATTCAAACCACCCCACCCAATCTCTGCCTCTACGAGACTCCATGACTGCGAAATAGCCAAACACAGCACCCCCTAAATGTGCCAAATGCCCTCCCGTATTGTCAGAACCGCTGAGCGCAAAATAATCCAGTCCGACCCATCCAATCGCCAAATACTTCAACGGAACTGCACCCAATAAAACCAAGTTGATGGTGCGGTTGGGCTGCGCTGTTGCAACGGCAGCCATGATGCCCATCACCGCTGCGCTGGCTCCGTACGCATGCAATCCTTGCCGCATACCAGGAAAAATATTGAGCACAATTGCATAGAGCAAAAAACCTGCTAAACCTGCAACGAAATACATGCTCAGCAGGCGACGCGCTCCGAACTCCGTGACGAACATTCGACCCATCCAATGCAACCAAAGCATGTTCATCGCAAGGTGCCAAACACCTGTGTGCACAAACATGTGCGTGAGCAATGTCCAAGGACGCGTGAGGATCACCGAGAAATCCCAAGATGTGGCCAAACCAAACGCTTCGGCGCGAGAAAAGCCCAACTCCACCAAACCCAAACGTTCCGTCAATTGCACGGTCGCCAAAGCGACAAATACTCCGACATTGAAAAGAATCAAGCGATTCAAAATGCCGCCTGTATTCCACTGTTTTTTAACCTCTTCCCACATGCGAATCAATAAAATGTCCCACGTTCTTTCTGCCATCGTTTGAGCAGGATGTAACCAAATAGCATACCGCCGAGATGGGCAAAGTGAGCAACGTTATCACCTGAACCATTGTCCAGCGCCAAGCCCAATTCGATCAATCCATAGCCCATTACGAAGTACTTGGCTTTGATCGGGATTGGAGGAAACAAAAGCATCAAACGCGTATTCGGAAAGAGCAGTCCAAATGCGAGTAAAATTCCAAACACAGCCCCGGATGCACCAACCACTCTTCCGAATGTGGCTTCCAAAATATACACGGCCTGCATATCTGACATCCCACTGGGCACCAGTTGCGATCGGCTCGGGAAAAACGTACCATATGTCTGGTAAAAGTCCAGTCCAATGAAAAACTCATGCAAGAAAAATCCGCCCAAGCCACTGATGATGTAGTAGTTCAAAAAGCGCTTCGGGCCCCACAATCTCTCCAACTGGCTCCCAAACATGTACAAAGCAAACATGTTGAAGAAGAGATGACCCAGTCCCCCATGCATAAACATGTGCGTGATGATCTGCCATGGTTGAAAAAAGGGCGAGCCGGGGTAAGTACCGGCGAGCCAAGTGACCGCTTGATCTTGCCCCATGAGCATGGAAGCGACAAAGAACAAGACATTGATGATGATGAGGTTTTTGACAACCTGCGGTGCATTTTGAAGCATTATTGGAATCGTTGCTCGATGTCGTTGGCATCAAAGTTAACAATCACACGACGACCAAACGGGTCGCGATCGGGAGTGGAACAACCAAACAAACGGTCCAACAAATCCGTCATCTCCTCCTCTTTCAAACCCTTCCCTGATCGAATTGCCATAGACTGTGCCATCTGAGCTGCTACCCGTTCGGCACGAGAAATTCCCGGCAAATCATTTCCATCATCCTCTAACACTGCTTCAATGAGCCTGGCCGGGGTAGACTCGCCTTCTGCAGGCATCCCCGTGATTTGAACCCCATTCTCGTGGGGCTCGATCAGGAGTCCCATGCGCTCGAGCCACTCCCTCGACTCAAGCACAAAATGGCGGTCACTGGTATTCAGCTCCACAACTTCCGGAAACAACAGGCGCTGCACGGGAATCGAAGACGTGGCGTTTTCCAACTGGGAAACCAACAACTCATAAAGCACACGTTGATGCGCCCGATGCTGATCAATGAGCAGAACGCCCGAGCGTGTGCTCGTAGCAACGTAACGCTGCTGGAATTGAAAGACCGAACGTTTCTGATCCACCGCTTGCTCGCTGAGCAAGGGCGTGACACCCTCACCAACCTCTGACTGTACCAATTCGACGGATGCATTGTCGTCATAAACCGAAATGGGATCCGATGTGAGAGCGTCGCCGTATAGCTTCTTCCAAGCGTCCATCTGCCCGCGACCGGGGCGCAGCGCATTGCTTGACCGGTTTCCAGACACGGATGGTGCTGCATTGCTTTGAGCAGGGGTTCGAAACGGATTGTAATCTGCGTTTACACTCACCGCTGGTTCGGGAACATTCCGGCTGGGGTCCAACGGCAGGATATTTAGGCCTGTCTCTTGTTCGAAATCAAGGGAAGGTGCCACAGCATACTTGCCGAGTCCCCTTCGAATGGCAGGCAACAGCAAGGACAGCACATGGCGCTCTTCGTCAAATTTTATTTCGGTCTTGGTGGGATGTATGTTCACATCCAACCGAGCAGGATCAATGGTCAAGAATAAAACATACAGCGGATACTGATCTCTGGGCAACAAACCCTCATAGGCATCCATGATGGTACGGTGCAACAACGGATGTTTGATGAAACGCTGGTTCACGAACAAAAACTGCTCTCCGCGGGTGCGCCGGGCAAATTCAGGTTTTCCAACGAAGCCTTCCACTCCCACCACATCAGTGCTTTCTTCGACCGGGACCAAGCGCTCATCGTACTTGCTTCCAAAAACGCCAACCACCCGTTTCCTCCGTGAAGAAGCTTTGAGGTTGAACAGTTCTGAGTCATTGTGGTGCAATGAGAAATGAACCTCCTCATGGGCCAAGGCAAGGCGATGAAATTCATCAATCACGTGCCGCATTTCTACCGCATCAGATTTCAAAAAATTGCGACGCGCTGGCACATTGAAAAACAAATGGCGGACTGCGATTTGAGTGCCCATTTCAAGCACGCAAGGCAAAGGTTTTGCAGCCTTACCGCCCTCCAGTTGCAGATGCACACCATGTTCTTCGCTGGCGTGACGCGTCTTCAATTCAACATGCGCAATGGAAGCAATTGAGGCCAACGCCTCTCCTCGGAAACCCTTCGAAACAATGCTGTAGAGATCTTCAGCCACGCTAATTTTAGACGTTGCATGTCGCTGAAAACAGCGCTTCGCATCGGCATGAACCATGCCCGATCCGTTGTCCATCACTTGGATCAACGTACGTCCTGCATCCACCACCCGCACTTCGATCCGCTTTGCACCTGCATCGATCGCATTCTCCATCAACTCTTTGACAGCAGAAGACGGGCGTTGCACCACCTCTCCTGCCGCAATCTGATTCGAGACATTCTCTGGAAGTTGTTGGATCACTTCAGGCATTTTCCATCCATTTCAACACACGTGAAAAATCACTTTGCTCCACCCATTGAATTCCTTTCCAAGCGAGCCAAATCAATCCTAAGGCAATTAAGCCAGCACGCATCATGGACCAACGCGCGCCGGCAATCTGCTGCTGGCGTTGTTCCAAACGTTGGTCGGAACTTCCGCTCCCTTTTGAACGAAACCGAATTGATCTCGCCACCGGTTTATCGGACGCGTCAGTCGAAACATCTTGTTCAACCCGAGCTTTGCGCTCGTGCCATTTTTCATCCAAATCTGGCAAATGCCGGGACTTGAATTCAAACCTTCGAGGCTCTATTCGAACGTTCCGAAACATGGATTTGAGGCGAGGTGCTTGCATAATGGTGTATGCGAATTTACGCCGGAGCGCGTGCAATTCTGGCCTAGAGAGCCATTCGTTGTTCAAAATCGACTAACACGTCATCCACAAGTTTCGAACCGGGGTACCGGTTGAGGATGGCATGCATCACACGATCAACCGTTGCGTCGGGACAAGAAGCTCCACTGGTGACCAAAACGCATGGCGGGTTGCTGGCGTCTGGAGCAGGCCACGGATCCATGGTTGACTGGTGCAAACCCCGACGCCAATCATAGTGTCCAACCGTTCCGTCCGGCATGAATTCCTTTTCATTTCGGATGAAAAAAGTCGGCAATTTCTCCTCACAAAGCTCCACGAGATGTGACGTATTTGAACTGTTGTAGCCGCCAACTACGACCGCCATATCCGCCTCATCAGCTACCAAAGCAGCCTGGGTAGCCTGCTGGTTATCATTCGTGGCGTAGCACAATGTGTCGCGTGTGTTGGCAAAATCCGTCAAATCACCTTTGGTGCTCCTGTTGTCGACTTCCCGCTTGATTCGATCACTGATTGCCTGCGTATCTGAAGCGAGCATCGTTGTTTGATTCACAACGCCAATTCGGGTCAAATGCACGGACGGGTCAAAACCGTCTGAAGTGCGTCCTCTAAAATGCGAATCAAATTCAGCAAAGTCCGTGGAGCCTGAGATAAATCCACACAACACTTCAGCCTCCTCCATGTTTTTGATGACCACCGCGTGGCCATTTTCACCTGCATGGCTAAACGTGGCGCGCGTCTCCTCGTGTTCGGGCTTTCCGTGAATCACAATGGTATACTGTTCTGTAGCCAATTTTGCTGACCGCTTCCAAACCTTCTCGACAAAGGGACAGGTCGTGTTGTACGAATCAACGTCAACACCAATATTTTTGAGCTCCGCTTCAATCTCGAGGGTGGTTCCAAACGCGGGAATCAACACCACATCTTCGCGCTTCAATTCTGACATCGGAGTCAAAATATTTCCTTCTGTGTCCTGCAAAAACTGAATTCCACGGTCCTGTAAATCCGCATTGACTTCGGGATTATGAATCATTTGGCTCAAAAGAAAAATTCGTTTTCCTGGATTTTCTTCTATGGCACGGTAAGCAATCTCAATCGCGTTCTCTACGCCAAAACAGAAGCCAAAATGACGGGCAAGCACAAACCGAACAGTGCCAAAATCCAACACCGTTGGCTCAAAATCCTGCTTTCGAGGGTCGAGCGACTTGCGCCTGGTCTTGACCCTTGAAATGATGGGACTGAGGTAAAAAGATGGGACTTCAAAGCTGCGCATACAGCAAAGAAAACCCTTTGAGCGGAAAGAATGTTGGGGCCAGTGTCAAATTTTCCTTTCGAGATTCCGCAACCTCACTCGCACTTCTCTCGTAACGGGTGAGTATGAAGCAGATACCTCTTCGATATTTAGCACTGATCATCCTGATGTTTGTTGCATCGATCACCACTTTCGTGGCAGCGAGCAACTTGCTCTAATCTTCAGTTAAAGCTGCCCCGGATTTCGCGGAAACGCACTGTTTTTGTGCGCCGTGCAATGCGCTTCATTGCTCGATTTACTTCCTCCTTTTCAATTTCTTTTCCTCGCATCATCCTCCACACATGCAGCTGGATCAGCGGCGCCATCAATTCTGGCGAAACAGCCAGAAAAGGCCAGTTCTGCGTTTCAATGTTTACCTGGATTTCAGTCGAATTCGCAACCCATTCCAATGAGAGGGCATCCAAGGCAAGCATTTCTTGACCGCAATCGTCCACACCCTTTGACAAACGCCATTCCAAGGCTTGTTCGACCCAATCGGCATCCGCCACGCCTTCAGCAGGCCACTCTGGCATCCCCCAACAGCAGCAACAAAAAGAAGCAGCTAAGACTGCGCTTAACATTTGCGGTGTGTTTCCTGGAACTGAACACCCAATCGTTCCAATTCAGGCAAAATCACATCGTAATAGTCTCGGTGAAGGGGAACATCAACGCCTGTTTGCTTGAACGTTCCTTTGAGCATCGCTTCAGCCGCAATGGCCATGGGCCAACCCACAGTGTCTGACATGCCTGTATAAACTGCATCTCGTCCTTCCAATCGCAATGAGCTGGTGACTTCATGACGTTCGCCGTTGTTCTCGTACAAGAAACGATGCCACATCACGATCATGTCGCGATCCTCTTGCTTCAATTCCCACTTCTCTTCCAGCAATTCTTGTATGATCTGGGCAGGAGTTCCTTCTGTCGTTAGCGGCCCAAGTTGCTCATCAAACAAACCCAACCATTGCAAGTTTGACATCGAAACGTCCGAACAATTCGTGATCCGACGCACAGCAGACTCCAGACTTTCCTCCGCCCATTGGGCCGGCACAAACGAGCGCAACCAATCAGCCCATGAGCAGCCTTCCGACCACGTCATGCTCACGTCATCACTGACACAACCCAATTGCACGAGCGCGTCCCAGCCTGCACAAAACCCTTCTCCTCGAAGCGTACCGCGCACAAGTGTTTGGATGCCATCCAACCCGTATTTGTCGACATACGCAATGGAATCACGATTGGGATACCCCTCAAAAGGAACTCCACCAACCTCAATGGTGCGAGCATTTTGGAAAACGCGATGCGGTGGAACCATTCGGTCTGCGCCACCCGCCAAAAACGTGGCTGATCCGCCTTGACCCGCCAGCACCACGTTGCGCGGATTCCAACTAAATTTATAATGCCATGGATTGTTGTCTGAATCAGGCGCAATCAATCCGCCGCAATAGGATTCAAACTCGATCATTTTCCCGCCCTCTTCCTCAATACGATCGAGCACTTGTTTGGCGCTCAAATGATCGATTCCTGGATCCAAGCCAATTTCATTGAGCACCAAAACGCCTTTTTCGACTGCGTGTTCGTGCAAGGCCTCCATCTCAGGACTCACATAACTCGGCGTGATGACCGGCACGCCAGCCTCGATGGCAACAGCTGCAATTTGCGGATGCAAAAAGGCAGGGACCATGGAGATGACCAAATCTGCAGAAGCGATGCGCGCATCGCGTGAAGCATTGTCTGACGGATCAATCTCAAATGCCTCAGATGCAGGGTGATTTGCACATTTCTGCTGAGCCAACGCGACATCCATGTCACCAACAGCTACCCGCCACCCGTTCGACTCCGATCGATTCAACAATTCCTGTATGAGCGATGAACTCGATCGACCTGCTCCCAAAACCACCACCATTTTCATTGACTCCATTGCATTTCGCTTTGCGTCAAAGATAAATCAGGATTTAAGCTTGGCACGAAATTCGCTTCACTGAAGGCGCATTCGCATTAACTTGGCGCTTGAATTCATCCGATGCTACCGACCGTCAAAACCAACCTTTTCCGCTCGTTCACGCTCATTCTAACAATGTGTTCTTTGATCGTGCTCTCCAGTTGTTCTGGGTCCAAAGCCTTTGTGAAGCGTGGCATAAAGATGGAAGAGGTCGGAATGATGTCGCAGGCCGCTAATTTTTATTTCACGGCGGTATCCAAAGACCCCTTCAACACCGATGGACTTGCTGGATTGCAGCGTGCAGGACAATGGGTGCTCAATGATCACTTGGCACGCTTTGATGAGGCGCGTCTCGCTGGAAACCGTGCGGTCGCAGTTGCAGCTTTTGAAAAAGCAAAAACCTACCAAACGAAGGTGGAAAGGCTGGGCATTGGACTGCTCATTCTCGGCGACACTGAAGCAGCTTATAACCGGGTCAAAAATGATCATTTGGAAGATGTCTATGAGGAAGCCCTGGCACATCTCGAAGCAGAGAAGTTTAGCGAGGCCTTGAAGACTTTTGACGAGGTTTTTCGATTGGAAGCTGATTATAGAGACTCACGGTCACTCGCAGACATTGCTTTTTGCGAGCCGCTTTACCGAAACGGACTGAATGCACTGGAGAACAGCCACTGGCGTTCTGCCTACGCCGATTTCAACGCGTGCGTCTCGAGAGATGACAATTTTAAGGATGCCAAAATGTTGCGAGATGAATGCCTTGAAAAAGGACAGTACGGCATCGCACTCGTCAATTTTGAAAACGGCTCAAATCGAACAGGCATGGAGAACAAGCTCAAGTCCTATGTGGAGCAAGCTCTGAGCAAAAGCAAAGACCCCTTTTTGCACTTGGTAGACCGAGAGAATCAGCAACTCATTCTTCAAGAGCAACAATTGTCTCTGAGCGGTGTAATTGATGCAAATTCAGCTGTGGAAGTTGGAGAGCTCATGGGAGCCAGAGCCATTTTGAAGGCAACGGTTGTTTCTTGCGATGTTTCCACCTCATCTCTTCAACGCATCGACACGCGAGGATTTGAAGGATACAAAGTCGCCAAAGTCAACGAAGATGGCAAGAAGGTGTATGAGACCAAGTACCGCAGTGTGAATTATCAAAAATACCGTCAATCGCGCACCATCACGGTGACCGTGCAACTGGCACTGATTTCGCTTGCAACGGGAAAAACAGAGATGACGGAAATCATCAAGCGTGAACAAAGCGACAACACCGAATATGCGCGCTATGGTGGCGATCACAAAAACATTTACCCTGCGCGCAGCAACGGAAGCATGTGGCGCTTGGGACGCCGCGATCTGATGACCCAGCTTCAAGCCAACGCGAACCTGAAGTCCGAGGTCTCAATGATCGACGAGGCTGTGGATCAAATAGCCAATGCCACGCGCTCACGTGTTGAGGCAGAGGCGCTACGTCTCGTGCAATGATTGGATCAGACAAAAACTCAATCGCCATGGTTTTCAGAACTGGAAACTTGTTTGGAAGCCTTGCTGGATGCCTCATGCTTGCATTGGTTTTAGGTGGATGTGCGGGGTCGAATCAATGGGGAGAAACCCCTGAGTGGATCAATGAGCGTCCCCGTCTGAGCAGCGATTACATTGGCATTGCGAGTGCGAGCAAAGCCCAATTCGATGCCGACGCTTTTGGCACGGCACAGCAACGCGCACTTGCGGAACTCGCCGGTCAGATTCGTGTGAAAATTGAATCCTCCTCCATCCTTCACACCACTCAATTTCAAGGCATCACCGGACAGAGTTTTGAAGAAAGAATCAAAAGCGCTGCCACAGAAGATCTCGAGGGATATGAGCTGGTTGGACGCTACGAAAACGAAACGGAAATCTGGGCGTACTACCGGCTCAACAAAGCCACGTATCAGCGGATTTTAGAGGAACGCAAAGCAGCAGATCTAGCGATTGCTGGAGGACACTTTGAATCGGCGCTCAGTTCCCACAAGCAAGGCAACATCGCCATGGCGATAGACGGATACATCAGGTGCTTGGAGGACCTGGAAAATCACTGGGGTGAGATCAATCTCTGGCAAACTTCAAAGGGAGAAATCGCACTGGATCGCGCAGCTTTGGACGGCATCTCTCGAATGATGAGCGACATTCACCTCCAAACTGAAAAAAACCAGCTTGCCCTCTCCTTTGCAGGCCGTTACCGCGGTGCAATCATCTGCAAGGCAACACTCGACGACCGGCATTTGAGCAACATCCCTGTCATCTGGCGTTACAGCCGTGGAACCCTGCCTAAAAGCGATAGAGGACAAACCAATCCTGCCGGTGAAGTGACCATCGGATTGAGTGAATTCGAACCGGGAACCCTTCATTCCGAATTGAACATTGCGTTGGACCTTGATCAATTGGCACCTCGCATTGAATCATCTCCTGCACGGGATTTTTTAACCCACCTTCCTGTCCCTGCTTTATCCATTCCGATCGCCCTCACTCCACCGACCATTTACTTCAACACAACAGAAAAAACGCGGGGCACAAAACGAGAGCAGCGATTGCTGCGGGATGCAATAGCAGAAGGCCTCAGCGACCAAGGGGTGGCATGGGTCGAAAGCAAGAAAGACGCCGACCTCATCTTGGCATTGGACTCGGACACCCGAAACGGAGGGTCAGGCTCAGGATTTTTTACCGCATTCCTGAATGCTTCGGTTGTATTGAAGGCACAAGACGGAACTCCGATTTTGCAGCAGAATTTGAGCGACATCAAAGGGGTGCACAACAGCTGGGAAACAGCCCACGCAGAAGCATATCGAAAAGCGACATTGGAGATAAAAGGCCGTTTTCTAAGGCAACTGGTCAACGCTTTGTACCAATGAGGCTCATACGCGCACTTTAAATCTGGCACACAAACATTTTGGCATGTTTATTGAATTCACCAACTTGCCATCCAACAACTGAAATTACGATTATTATGAATAAAGCCCTTCACACCTTCGCGCTCATGGGCGCGACCACTGCATTGTTGCTCACCGGCTGCAAAAGTGGAAAAGACACCTCATCGACACCAGAAACGCGCGGAGAAGTGCGCATTGTCGAGTACTGTTCAGGACCTGAGTTCTTGACCAATGGGGAATACTTCCGTGCTTCTGCAACTGGCACAAGCCCACAGCGTGAAATTGCAAAGAAAATTGCCCGACAGAATGCAGAGGCCACCCTCGCTAGAGCAGTCGAGGCCACAGTTGAAATTGTCGCCGAAAACCAAGCCACGCAGCTCGGATTCGGAACAACGGAGGAAGCGACTAGCAAGTTCAATGAATTGTCCCGCACCATCGTCAATAAGAAATTGACAGGAGCCATCACCATTTGTCAAGAATTGACCATGACAGAAGGTAAAAAGTACATCGCGTATCTCGCCATCGAGTTGAGCGGCGGTGAATTGGCCGATGCTTATGTCGAAGGGTTGAAACAAGAGGAACGCATTCGCGCTGAATACAATTACGACCAATTTAAAGATACCTTCGAAGAGGTCATGTCTACCTACCGCGAACAATAATCGCTGCAATTCACAACGATTGAAGCTCTGCTTTGGCCCCGGCCAAAGCGGAGTTTTTTTTGCCTTTAAGAATCCTCAGGCTCCAACCAAACCGCCACACTCGACTGGTCGGCAGGATGCTCAAGACGGTGCGCTGCCACAAGCTTTAACCAATTGCGAAGCATCGTCGCCCCCTGCGGCGTCAGCACAGATTCAGGATGAAATTGCACCGCTTCGATGGGCAAGTGCGGATGAGAAATTGCCATGGGCAAACCGTCCTCATTCCGTGCGGTCAACTCGAGGTTTGGGGGGAAATTGCTTTCCTCCAAAATCCAACTGTGGTAATGGCCCACGGTCAAAGGAGGCTCGAGTCCCTGAAAAAGTCGCTTCGTTGCGATCGAAGTGAGTTGCGAAGTTTGCCCATGCAATACGCGTTGCATATTGACCAGTGTTCCTCCAAAATGCTGAACAATGGCCTGCATTCCGAGGCAAACCCCGAGCATGGGAACCTGCTGCGCAGCAGCTATGGGGATGATGCGCATCAACTGCCCTGCTTCGTCTGGCAAACCAGGCCCCGGAGAGAGCACAATGCCATCAAAATGAACAATGCCCGCCGGATTAATCTCATCATTGCGCATCACCCTAACCTCGACATCACCTTGGCTAACCAACATGTGTTCGATGTTCCAAGTGAAGGAATCGTAATTATCTACCAGCAGAATGCGCATTGATGTACTTCGATGTGCAAAGGTGGGAAATCCATTCTTAGCTTCGTAGCATGTCTGAAACCATTTCTTCAACCCACGCAGCTGCACCTGTAGCAGCTTACAGCCAAGCTGTTTCCGCTGGTGATTTGGTCTTTGTGAGCGGACAAATTCCGCTTGCTCCCGAATCAAACGAACTCATCTCTGATTCGATAGAGGCAGCTACAAAACAGAGCATGCGCAACGTGCAACGTATTTTGGAGGCTGCCGGATTGGAGTTACGGCATGTCGTAAAAGCGAGTGTTTTCCTCATCAGCACAGAAGATTACACAGGAATGGATGCAACCTACAAAGACATCATGCCTGAGCCATTTCCGGCACGCGAAGCTGTTTTTGTTGCTGGACTTCCCAAGGGTGCGCGCGTTGAAATTTCTGTCATTGCCCACACCCATCGTTGAATCACGAAACTGAAAGCCATGTTTTTCAAGAAAATGTTCTACTACCTCAACCCTGCCAATTTATTCCATCGCGACCCCGATGCCGATGTCAGTTTGCGCATGATGCACGGCGTTAACAAAATCAGCCTCGTGATGTTTGTGATGTGTTTGGTTGTGATGGTTGTGCGTTGGTTGGCGCGCTAAATCGAATCAGAACAGCAAGTCTGTGTTGTTGTTGCGGTACTCCACCTTCAGGTCTTTGAGCATTGAAGCCTTGATGTTGAGTCGCAGGTAAATGCTCTTCCTGACACCGATCGGCACCCAGTTCACCGACAGTTCCCAGCAATGAAGGTCCCAATAAACGTCCAGTTGCGTTGGGGTCCATTCCTTGCGGACCAAATCGTATCCGGTGTTCACGTCCACTCGCCAATTATCCATGATTTCGATGGAGCCTCGTACCCGGGCACTTTGGGTCATGATCAACGTGTCACGCTGCAAGTCTGCCCTCCAGTTTTTTCGCAAATCGAGGTTGTAGTCAGCACGGAAATTCCATGGAAATGCTCCCTCACTCCCTCCGTTAAAGCTACTGCCAAGTGCAGCATTTGCTCGCGTCATGCGTAAAATGGGCTTCCCTTGGCTTGCAAGGAACTGATCAATCCGCTGCCCGCTAGAGTCCCTCGCATAAGCGCTGTGTGAAATTCCGAGATTGACCCGAACCTTATTGAATAAATCCGTGTTCGCCCGGGTGAAGATGTCGCTCAACCCCAAGGAATCCGCTATGAAATTGTAATTCGCAGAAGTCACCAAATTGTCGATCAAACGAACCTTACGCACATCACCTGTGGCCTTGTCCATCACCTTGGCCTCCAAATTCTGACTGAGGCCAAAGTTCACCGCACCTGATGCGCGAATGTCTTGCGGCACAAAACGATTCAAACTGTAAGGATTGAACTCGTAAGATTCATCGTTTAAGCTTACGGTTTGAGTGCGCTGCAATTCTGGTGTATAACTGAGACCCATTGTGGGACTGAGTACGTGACGAATCGCCTGAATGCGTTTGTTGGGATTGAATTCGAAAGTGCCATAAAAACGTGTGGAAGCATTTGCAGAAAGCCGCCAATCCCGCGTAGTTTGAAAGCCCGTTAGTGTATCCGTCACCTGTTGCACGGCTCCTGATTCATCTTCAATTAAGCGACCATTCAACTCCTGAAACGCCCAAAACTCGTTGTACTGGAAACTCGGAGTGATGCTCACAAAGCCCAGCCGCATTTGACTTGAAGCGGATGCATTGTGTTTGATTCCATTTCGAAAGGAAACGTTGGACCAATCGCCCGCGAGAAACACACTGTCAGGTGCTTGCATCGTCTGCTCAAAGCGTGAAGACGCCGACACCGCAATCTCATCAAGCAGTCGAATGCGCGAAGCGCTCATCCCAAGAAGTTTGGCCACACTCGATCGTTGCAAATTGAGCGTCATAGCCGGCGCTGTGATATTCACATTGCCCGTTTGCGAATTTTGAGCATGTCGTGCGCTGAGGGCGAGCGAAATTGGTTTGCCCGGAAACGACCGCGAATATTGAATGCTCGACTGAAAAGTGTTTGTCAGGTAATCCTGCTGGTTGCTCGTGATGTTGGACTGGAAATGGTTGTTTGAACCAAAATTCACACTGGTATTGAAGCGGCTATTGGGCCGCGCTCGGTTGTCCTGGCTGTGGCTCCACCGCACAAAAAACTGGTTGGAAAGCGAAAGCGTTGGCAACCCCGTGAATCCATCGCGAATCCGCTGATAACTCAGGTTTAGGTTTCCACTTGCGCGGTATCGAATCCGGTAATTGGTGCTGCTGCGCAACGCCCAAGAACCACCAGAGTAAATATCCCCAGTCAAACGCGTATCGGCGTATTCGCCAATGGGCATGTAATACCCCAAGTCCTTGAGAAAGAATCCCAACGCGCCTCCGTTTCCGTATCCGGGCATCAGTAAACCATGGCTGCGTTTATCCGGTGGCGTCGGGAACCATCCAAATGGCAGAGCGAGTGGCGTAGGGATTTTCCTGAATTTCAGGTAAAATGGACCGGAGACAACCTTCTCTCCGGGAATCATAATCGCCCGCTTCAAATGAAAATGAAAATGCGGATTGTCAGCATTGCACGTGGTGAATTTGGCATTGGCCACATGGATGCGTTGATCGCTCTGACGTTTGGCTACCTCGGCGTGAAAAACACTTTCCCCTTGAACAGTCACTGCTTTACGACTCAGTCCGCGGCGGGATTTCAAATCGAAGCATAGCTCGTCTTGCTCGAACGTTTGACCTCCTTGCGTCATTACGGGGCGTCCAATCCAATCTCCCAATGAATCCCTTATTCCGTAAGCGCAGGCTTGATTCTTTTGCGAACTGTAAACGATGCGATAGGCTTCCAAGCGAATGTCATCCATGGCTACAAAAGCGTTTCCAAACAATTCGACCTCGGACGTGATGGCATTCACACGGGTGGAATCATCAGCTCCCCAATCCACTTCAAAAGGCTCCTCCGTTTGCTGGCTAACCGTCAGCGAGTCAGCGACATCCCCCTCCATTTGTGCGCACAGCATGGAAGGTGTGCTTATCCACATCAGGGCACGGAAAATCAGTGCAAGACAGACGACGCGCAAGGGTCGTGACGTTTTAGATTTGATGGAACGCATGAAACGGCAGTCAAAACTAACGAAACGAGCGGTCCTGTGGGCCATGGGAGGGCTGATATTCCTTTCTGTTGCTTTCACTCCTGTTGCTCCAAGCATGGTTTTGGTCATTGACGCTGGGCACGGCGGATCAGATCCGGGGAATTTAGGAACCGGCCGATACAAGGCCACTGAAAAGACAGTCACCTTGGATGTCGCGCTGCTATTGCGCGACTACATCTCCGAACGCTTTCCCGACGTGGAAATTGTGATGACGCGGGATGGCGATACCTACCCGAAGATTCGGGAGCGTGTAAAACTGGCCAACAACATCAACGCAGATCTTTTCATAAGCATTCATTGCGACGCATTTACCAGTCCGAATGCGGTCGGTTCAAGTTCGTTTGTCATGGGAATGGACAGGAGCAAAGAGAGTCTTCGGGTCTCAATGCAAGAAAACGCCTTCATCTCACGCGAGCAGGATTACGAGACGTTTTACGAAGGTTTCAAACCCGACGACCCTGATACGTACATCGCTCTGAGCTTGCGCCAATCAATATTCCTTCAGCAAAGTCTCGAGCTAGGCAGCCTCATCCAAACGCAATTCAAGCAGCGGGTTGGACGCAAGGATCGCGGGGTGCGCCAGGCCGGGTATTACGTGACATGCTTCACCCAAATGCCATCTGTCCTCGTTGAATTGGGATTCTTAACCAATCCAACCGAGGAGGAATTTCTGAATTCCAATTCCGGTCAAGAGCTCATGGCCTCTGCATTGCTGCGGGCCTTTAGGACTTACAAAGAAAAATACCACCCTGCTCCCGAAAGCAGGAGGGAAACCCCTGCAATTGAATTGCTTCCTGAAGAAAAAACGGCACTCCCTTCACCTACCTTCCGTGTCCAAATCATGACCGCGGGACTGCCTCTCAAAGAAGATGATGCCCGACTGCAAGGTCTACCGTCGGCGGTGGAGTATCTTCGTAACGGACTCTACAAATACGCTGTCGGGAATTGCGCGAAGTCGGCGGAAGCCAACGCACTCAAAGTGCAAATGCAAAAACAAGGATTCTCCGATGCCTTTGTCGTTAAATTTGAAGGGACATCATTTGAATCTCAAGGAGTGAAACCCGTTCGAAAAAACTGATCTACGTGGCTACAGCATCAAAAGAATTTAAGATTGGAGCGCTTGTCATCGGCGGACTTGTCTTGCTGGTACTTGGCGTGAATTATTTGAAAGGATTCAACCCATTCAGCCCATCCAACACCTACTACGCTGCTTACGCTGCCATTGATGGCCTTGCTGTGTCCAACCCTGTTGTGGTCAATGGATTCAAGGTTGGCCAAGTGACCGAAGTGGGATTTTCAGATGCGGGTGACGGTTCTTTGATCGTTGCATTTGAAATTGAACAATCCGCCTTGCGCATTCCAAGCGATACCCGAGCAAAAATCGTTTCCAGCGACTTTTTTGGCACCAAAGCGATTGATCTCATTGCTGGAGAAGATGAATCTCTTGCTTCTCCGGGCGACACCTTGACAAGCGATTTGGAAATGGGAATTGCAGAAGCCGTCAGAATCGAGTTGATCCCCTTGAAAAACAAAACCGATCAATTGATTGATGGCGTAGACGATATATTGGAAAACCTCAAGGCTGTTTTTGAAGCAGACGCCACATTGGGATTGCCTACAGCATTTGAAAGCATCCAGCGCACGGTGGAAAGCTTGGAGAAGACTTCCATTCAATTGGATAACATGGTTGCTGAAAATCGCTCCGCCTTGAAAGGCATCATGAGCAATGTCGAAGGCATCACATCGAACATCCAAGAACACAATGATGACCTCGCCAATGTGATGGAGAATTTCTCCGAAATCTCAGATTCATTGGCGGCCGTAAACTTCGCCGAAACCGTGCAACGCGCCAATTCAGCTCTGACACATGTTGATGAAATCACCCGCAAAATCAACATGGGCGAGGGCTCTTTGGGACAATTGGTAAACAGCGACTCTTTGCACGATGGCCTGATTGCCACCAACAACGAGCTGCAATACCTCATCAACGACCTCTACCTCAATCCGTGGCGTTACGTGCGGGTCTCTGTTTTTGGAAAGAAGCAGGAAAAGGCACTGTCCAAAAAAGAATTAAAAAAGCTCAAGGCCATCATCGAACAACAGTTGGATGAGCGGGAAGAAAACCAAGAGCCTTGATGCTCATTTAAGAAAGAATCGAACGATGTTGAGTCAACTGCTATTTCTCGTTATTCTGGGCACAGCCAGTTTCTTCTTCGTCAAGCGAATTGGCGTCATTCGCCGCAATATCCTCTCGGGAATCGATTGGGATGGGAGCGACCGGAAACTAGAGCGTTGGAAGACCATGGCCCGCGTCGCCTTGGGACAAAGCAAGATGACAGCGCGTCCTGTTGCAGGCATCATGCACATCATCATTTATGCTGGGTTCGTGATCATCAACATCGAGATGCTAGAAATTGTCATCGATGGACTTTTCGGCACCCACCGAATTTTCGCTTTTCTCGGCGGTTTTTACAACGTGTTAATCGCATCCTTTGAGTGGTTGGCTGCTGGTGTCATTCTGGCCTGTGTGGTGTTTTTCATTCGGCGTAACGGAATGGCGATTGTGCGATTAACCTCCAAAGATCTTCAGGGGTGGCCATCCCTGGATGCCAACATCATCCTCGTGGCAGAGGTGGTTTTGATGTTTGCTTTTCTGAGCATGAACGCTACAGACGCAATTGCACAAGCGCGCGGACTGCCTCATTACACCGCAGCGGGTTCTTTCCCCGTTAGCAGCCTGTTGGCACCACTTTACGCTGGCTTGTCTGATGCTGGAATTGTTGGCCTTGAACGCGGCATGTGGTGGGCGCACATCGTCGGAGTCCTCTCGTTTTTGGTTTACGTCCCCTATTCGAAACATTTCCACATCATTCTAGCGTTTCCAAATACGTACTTTTCGAATTTGGATGCGCCCGCAGCGATGGATAACATGGAAGCGGTAACCAAAGAAGTTCAATTGATGATGGACCCCAGTGCGGATCCATTCGCCGCAGCTCCTGCTGATGCTGCGCCTCCAAAATTTGGTGCAAAAGACGCCCCTGACCTTACGTGGAAGCAGTTGATGGAGGCATATACCTGCACAGAATGCGGCCGCTGCACCTCAGAATGCCCTGCCAACCAGACAGGAAAGTTATTGAGTCCACGCAAAATCATGATGTCCACGCGGGATCGAATCGAAGAGATTGGAGTGTCACGGGAAGCCAATGGCGGAGAATGGAAACCGGATGGAAAATCGCTCTTGGGAGACTGGATCACTGAAGAAGAATTATGGGCTTGCACCAGCTGCCAAGCTTGCGTGCAAGCATGTCCCATCAACATCAGTCCGATGGGCATCATTCTGGACATGCGCAGAAGCCTTATTATGGAGGATAGCAAATCGCCTGAATCCATCACTTCGATGTTCAACAACATCGAAAACAACGGCGCACCTTGGGCCTTTCCCGCAGGCGACCGAGGCAAATGGACCAACGAAGTTTAAAGAGACATGAGTTCGATACACATACCTACCATGGCGGAACTAACCGCCGCAGGACAGACACCCGACGTACTCTTTTGGGTTGGGTGTGCCGGAAGTTTTGACGACCGCGCCAAGCGCATCACCAAGGCAATTGCACGCATCTTAAACGCATCTGAAACATCCTTTGCCGTCTTGGGACAGGAGGAATCTTGCACCGGTGATCCCGCAAAACGAGCTGGCAACGAATTCCTGTATCAGATGCAAGCGGCACAGAACATCGCCACGCTCAATGGCTATGGCATCAAGCGCATCATCACTGGATGCCCTCATTGCTTCAATGTTTTGAAAAATGAATACCCGGAGCTTGGCGGCAACTATGAAGTCCTGCATCACACCCAATTCATTCGAGAACTCATTGAAAATGGAAAACTACGCATGGCAGATGGAGCGCCCTTCAAAGGCAAGCGCATCACTTTCCACGACCCTTGCTATCTCGGCAGAGGCAATGGTGAGTACTTAGCCCCTCGTGAAGTCATTCAAAAACTGGACGCTGAGCTGCTAGAAATGCGGCGTTGCAAACAAAACGCCATGTGCTGTGGAGCTGGAGGTGCACAAATGTTCAAAGAGGCTGAAAAAGGTGACACTGAAGTCAATCATGAACGCACCAATGAAGCGCTCGAAAACAAACCGGAAGTCATCGCAACAGGCTGCCCCTTTTGCAACACCATGATCACCGATGGCGTCAAGAACGCCAACAAGGAATCCGAAGTAGAAGTCAAAGACATCGCAGAGTTGATCGCCGAAGCAGCTGACCTGCTCGACACACCTGCACCCTAAACATCCCCTCATGTTATTAGAAGGAAAAGTCGCCATTATCACTGGCGCGTCTCGCGGAATTGGCAAAGCCATCGCCCAAGAATTTGTAAGCCAAGGCGCCAAGGTTGCCTTCACCTACCGCTCGTCGGAAGAAAAAGCCCGTTCATTAGAAGCTGAGCTTACAGCAAACGGAGGTACCGTTCGTGGATTCAAGTCTGATGCTGCAAAAATGGATGAAGCTGAGAGCCTCGTGGCTTCAGTCGTAGAAGCCTTTGGAACAGTTGACATCGTCATCAACAATGCCGGAATCACGGATGACACGTTGTTGATGCGAATGAGCGAGGAGCAATGGGACCGCGTCATCGACGTCAATCTCAAATCCTGTTTTGCCTTGACCAAAGCCGTCATGCGGACGATGTTAAAAGCACGATCAGGAAGCATCATCAATGTCAGTTCTGTGGTTGGGGTTCAAGGCAACGCCGGCCAAGCCAACTATGCCGCTTCCAAAGCTGGAATCTTGGGATTCACCAAATCGGTCGCCCTCGAATTGGGATCTCGCAACATCCGATGCAATGCCATTGCACCTGGATTCATAGAAACAGAAATGACGGCTGCACTGGATGAAAACACGGTTCAAGGTTGGCGCGATGCCATTCCATTGAAGCGAGGAGGAAAGCCTGAAGATGTGGCGCAACTCTGCACTTTTCTCGCAAGCGACATGAGTGCCTACATCACCGGTCAGACCATTTGCGTCGACGGAGGTATGATCACCGCTTAATTTTCTGCATATGGACCTGTCACTGCCGAGTCAATGGATCATCGAGGCTGAGCCGTGGCAATGGTTTGCAGTTGGGACACCCGGCATTTTGGCCGCATGGTGGCTTTATGGAAGACGCGGTGGTGGGGTCGAGAAGAAATCCACCGGCGGTGGGCTCAGTGTCATAGGGAGATTGGGATTAGCGCTCATCCGGTGGTGCGCTATCACAATTCTGACTTTTCTATTGTTGGAGCCCCTGATTCGTGAAATCGAATTGGAAAAAGAAGAGCCAATAGCAGTGGTTCTCGTTGATCAGAGTGCGTCCATACTCTCTCGCATAGACAGCGTATCGGGAGCACAAGCCTTGAACGATTGGTTCAAGGAATTGGGCCGAGAACTGGCAGAATTGGGATTGGGTACAGAATGGTATGGTTTTGATCGCAGTCTGTTTGAATTGGCATCCGAAGACCAACCCACGCTTCGCTGGAAAGGGGCTCAAACCAATCTCTCAGAAGCAATCCAAGAACTCAACGACAGAATTGAAAACCGCAACATTGCAGGAATCATATTAGCGTCCGACGGGCTCGTGAACCGAGGTGCTGATCCAGAATACGGAACTTCATGGCCGCTCGCCCCTACTTTCACCGTTGGACTTGGAGATACCACCAGACATGAAGACCGGTGGATTGTTCGAGTGAATCACAATCAAATAGCCTACCTCAACAACACTTTTCCTGTGGAAGCCATTGTACAGTCACAAGGCATGGAGGGACAGAACTCACGCGTTCGCATCTTCAAAGGCGGCAAACAACTGGCTCAAGAGGAATGGGTGTGTGCAAGCAATAAAGACCTTAAGAAGGTTAAATTCATGCTTCCTGCCATGTCTGCAGGTACTCAGAAGTATCGCATCGAAGCAAGTGCGGGGGGCAACGAATTCGATCTTCAAAACAACAACCGAAACTTTTACGTCGAGGTACTTGAAAGCCGAAGGATCGTCACATGCATCGCATCCGCGCCGCATCCGGACCTCGGGGCAATCGCAATGGCACTGAACGAACTGGACGCGTACGAAGTAAACACGATCTACCTAAACAACCCATTTCAAGCGTCGGGCATTCTAGAAGCCTTGAAAGAGTCCGATGTCATCGTTGCTCACAATCTTCTTGGTCAGACATGGGAGGGGAAAGATTGGGAAACATGGATAGCATCAACCAACGTCAACACTTGGTGGATGGCGGCATCAACGGCGTCCTTTAATTGCCTCAGAAATCCAAATGGACTTGGTGTCCGCTTAACAAGCACATCAGACTTGACCCAGAATTTTCGAGGCCGAATGAATCCCAGCTATGGCATCATTGATTTTAACGTCAATGAGTTGGGTGAAGAATTGCGGTCATGGCCCCCCATGACAGGACCAATGGAAAGCGTGGCATGGTCACAGTCATGGACTCCTCTGCTCTTCAAGCAACTCGGAAATTTGGAAACTCAAGATGCTTTTTGGGCGACCGAAATCAATCCTGCAGGCATACGAACCGCGTTGACTTTGGGCGAGGGCTTGTGGAATTGGAGAATGAGAAATTACCTCCAAGAAAACGACCATGGATCGTTCGATCAACTGATTCAACGTCACGTGCAATTTTTGGCAGCAAGCAACGAACGCGAACGATTTCGAATTCAAACTGAATCAAGGGTTTCAAATGATGTGCGCGTGAGCTTTCAAGCAGAGGCCTATGACGCTGGATGGACCATGTCCGAAAATGCTGAGATCGAAGTGATCTTGAGAGACGAGTCTGGAAGTGAGTTTTTCAAAACCATGCGATTTGACGGAGATCGCTATCTAATGGATTTTGGCCGCATGCCGGAAGGCCAATACACCTGGGATGCGCGGTGCACGATTGCTCAAGAAAAGTTCACCGAGAAGGGAATCATTGTGGTCGAGAATACGTTTATTGAACAAACAAGCCTGCCAGCTGACCATGGCATTCTCGAGCGAATTGCATCACAAAATGGTGGTGAATACATCGGTATTTGGCAATCAAAGAAACCTTCTGAAGCTGCGCTGGCGTTCGTAAAGTCTGGCATACCAGCAACCGTTCTGCACGAACAAGTTGCGCTTCAAAATGGAGTAGAGTGGATTCCGCTTCTGCTCATCGCATTGATGTTGTTGGCTGCGGAATGGATCATTCGACGCAGAACAGTGGGGTATTGATTGATGCCGGGAGCGACAAAATTTGCCAAAGCTCCCGGTTGCAGCTGCCTTCTTCTTAATTTGGTCCCATGTCACAACAACCAAATCCCAAGAGTATGCGACGCATACTCATCATTACCTTGATTTTTGCCCCCATTCTGCTCTTAGGAGGCTCTCTCACGGTTACCATCCCTTCCGGTCATGCCGGGCTATTGTTTCACACGTTTGGCTCAGGAGTAAATCCCGCTGAGACTCCTATGAAATCAGGGTTTCATTTCAAAGCACCTTGGAACAAGGTTTACACTTATGAGGTGCGTCAGCGGGAGCGCCTGGAACACTTGGAAGTGCTTAGTTCCAACCTCCTGAAAATCGAAATGGATGTGACTGTATTCTACCAGCCAGACATCGCCTCGCTTGCACGCTTGGAGATCGAACGAGGCAAGAACTTCGAACAAAAAGTCGTCGTTCCTGCGATGCGTTCCGTTGCTCGTGAAGTCATCGCCAAGTACCTACCTGAAGAATTCAACACAACACGTCGCGACGAAATTCAGACTGAGATAGATGCACGCATGCGTGAGAAGTTATCCGAGAACTTCCTCCAACTCAATGATGTATTGATTCGCAACATTCAATTGCCCCGGAAACTCGAGGAAGCCATTGAGCGAAAATTGCAACAAGAACAAGAGTCCTTGGAGTACGAATTCCGATTGGAAAAGGCCAGCAAAGAGGCAGCGCGTATGCGAATTGAAGCCGAAGGAATCCGCGATTATCAAGAAATCGTTTCCCGTGGCATCAGCAAGGAACTCCTCAAATGGAAAGGCATTGAAGCGACATCTGCCCTCGCCAATAGCCCAAATTCGAAAGTGGTGGTGATTGGAAATGCAGAAGATGGACTCCCATTGATTCTAGGAGGCAATTGATCCTAAAATCACACGGTCGAATTTGATTCGATCAATGCAGATTGTTTACCGCATAAAAAAACCGCCTCGAGGGGCGGTTTTTTTATTTCTCCTTCCTAAGAAGCAGAATCAATCAGCTCAAGCTTCTACGAAGAGACCCTTTGCCTTAGACTGGGCAATGGCTGCCTGCAGTCCCATTTTATTGATTGTGCGCATAGCTGACGTGGATACACGCAAGGTTACGTAAGTACCATCTTCAGGGTTGAAGAATCGTTTCTTCTGCAAGTTGGGGTAGAAAGTACGTTTGGTGCGACGCTTCGAGTGAGAAACGTTGTTTCCTACCATTACTTTCTTACCAGTGAGTTGACATATGCGGCTCATAACATTACTTTTTCGGACGGCAAAGAAACGACAGAAAAACCAGTCATCCAACCGTTTGCCAGAACTTCATTGCATTTATTTTGCTGCGCGAATGATCCAAGCCAATGCTTCTCGCACACTTCTTTCGATGTTACGTGTACGGCTGTTGCCAAAGTTCAAACATTTGGACTCCACACCCCTCGGTCCGGAAAGCGCTATCCATACAATACCCACAGGCTTTTCAATTGATCCACCCCCTGGACCGGCTACACCAGAGGTGGCGACCGCATAGTCCACACCTAGTCTTTCTCGCGCTCCTGCAGCCATTTGTCGCACCACTGATTCACTCACTGCCCCATGTTCCTGCAACGCCTCATCTGAAACGCCCAGCATGGATTGCTTTATTTGATTGTCATACGCCACCACTGATCCTTTGAAAATCGCACTGCTCCCTGGCACTGAAGTGATGCTTGCTGCTATGGCACCCCCTGTGCAAGATTCGGCTGTAGCCATGGTCAATTTTTTCTTGGTCAAGAGCCTAACAACAGCTGCCCCCAATCCTTCATCCTGATCGGAAACAACATGATTCCCAGCCAAAACCAGGAATGCCGTTACTTCTGCTTCAACGCGCTCCTTGGCTACAACTGGATCAAAATCCACCGCACTCAGCCTCACACGAACCTGTCCCGGCGCCGGCAAATAAGCAATGGAAACCCCATGGGATTCCAGTTGTTCCTCCCAATCCCAAACCAATTGACTCAAAAAGCTCTCTCCCACTCCTTGCGTGAGCAATGTGCGATGGTATCGCGTCGGCAATTTCCAGTGTTGGTCCACGCGCGGCAAAACTTCTTCGAGCATCAATCCCTTCATTTCATATGGAATCCCGGGCATGCTGACCACTACTTTCTGGCCTGCATCTTGTTCGAACCACATGCCCATGGCCGTGCCTCGAGGATTCACAAGAACCTTGCATGCTTGTGGCATCATCGCCTGATGCCGATTCACCTCGAGCATTTCAAACCCTCTTCCCGCAAACCATTCTGTGATGCGGTGCAGGATTGCCTCATCCATGACAAGTTGAGTATCGAAATACGCTGCCAACGTTTCCTTGGTGATGTCATCACGGGTGGGGCCAAGCCCTCCTGTCATGAGCACAAAATCAACCCGCGATAACGCCTCATCCAGTGCTGCCTGAATTGCTTTAGCCTCATCAGAAATAGAGGTGATTCGATGCACCCGAACACCATGCGCAGAGAGCTGTGCACCCATCCAAGCAGAGTTGGTATCAATGGTCTGACCCAACAACAATTCGTCTCCAATGGTGATGATTTCCGCTAGCATGCTGCAAAACTAATCCGCACGTCCTACCGACTTCGAAAATCAGACATAAAAAAAGCCCCTCACCACAGCGAGGGGCTTCAAAACATCTTTTTCAAGAATTACTGGACGGCCAACCGCACCACGGTGTGATATTCACCTTGAGCGATATTCACCAAATAAATTCCTGGAGCCCATTGGCTGGTCTCCAATCTTTGAACCATCGCTGTTGTTTGCATGGAGAGCACACGCTGACCTGTAGCACTCCAAACATCCACTTGATGCGCACCTGGGCGATTGATGACCAATTCAACTTGATCATCCGCTGGGTTCGGATACAAGTTGATATCGGCTGGGTCTATCGCTTCGGCGATGCCCACCCAATCTTCAAATTCAACATCTGAGCAATCGCCCAAATCGTCCGTAGGAACACGCAAGTGCACGATGTCGTTGATGTCGATCGGATCTTCATCCCCTCGAACGTGCAATCCTGGTTCAAAATCGCGCTGGTAGATAATCTCCAATTTACCATCGACTACATCTGGAGCAATCGAACCAAATACCGCCTCATATCCGTCAAAGTCAATGTCTGGCGTCAAATCACACGCGTCCTCCGTGTTCCAAGTCACCCCGCCATCGGTACTATGCACAACGAATTGATGGCGATAATTTTGAGCTCCCGTAGAGAAGTTCTCCATGATGGCAGAATACGTAATATACATCGCCCCTGATGCATCAGTGGCCATGGATGGGAAGGCAGCGCATCCTACAAAATAAGCCGCGATTTCATCCTCAAAGTCCAACGTACCGCTCTCATCGTAATCAAAGGAGTAAGCGATGATTTGCGCGCTGTCAGGACCCATGGATTCATTCCAATAGGCCAATCCATTGGTCCCAGGGAAATAGCTCGTCGTACCATCGATGGTGTCTGCGTCCATGTAATACATGGAGCCAAAGGAAACATGAACTTGTCCGTATGCATCAATGTGAACATCACCTGCTCCATCGGCGTTGAAGAATTCTTGGAACAAGCCATCTTCATTGTAATCTTCTCCAATCTCAGGCAATCCCATATCCACTTCATACATGTCCACTGGGAAGTCGACTAGCAGCTGCTTTTCCCACGTGTCACCGTTGTCTTGTGAAATCATGACAAACGAATCGCTGAAATCGTTGAAGGATGCAAGCGCCACGGTGTTGCCTCGGGCATGAATAGCATACGTATCACCACTGAAACCAAAAAATTGTGTGCTGTCTGCTTCCGGAAAGATGTGATCAATGATGTCCCACGTATCGCCACCGTCCTGCGAGCGATAGTAAACCAAGGCGCCATCTTGACCACCATAGAAAGCTCCGCCATTTGCCTCCGGGGTGGTGACGCAAATCACATGCAAGGAATTGCCATCCTCGCCACCTGCAGCCATCCGAGGCCATAACTTTCCAACAGCAATGTCACTGGGGATGCTCGCCTCAGACCAAGCAGATCCCGTTCCGGCGTCGCGCCATGCCATGTGCAAGGGTGTGTCGATGCCAGGATGACTGACAACCACTTCACGACCGCTTGCGGTGTGCACGATAGAAGGCCATCCGATTCGGGTTGACTCGATGCGCTCATAAGCGATCTCAGCCCATGCGGTTCCATCATAAAAATTATATCCTGTGCCACGATCTGAAAATGGTGTCAATTCCAAGCTCATGGTCCAAGCCGCAGAGATTGCATTAGCTCCGCCTGCCATGCGATCATCGATGGCGGCATTGGATTGCAAGTCGTATTGTGTGTAACCAATGACCTGACGTTCTACAATCATCTCTCGGGACATAACGTGCTCAATGTCCAGCGTCGATTCGCCTTCAAGTGGTTGTTGTGGCCGGTCTGAGAAATCGGCAATGGCCTTTGTCGGCATCGGAACTGCGGTGCGCAACGCAGGTGCTAGTTGAGGGACATCCTGCAGCAGTTGCTGACCAGAATTAGCAACGGACTGCGCCATTCCTGAAATAACAAATAGACCTAAAGCCAAGGCCAGGGTAAAATGCTTCATATGGTTTGATTTAGAATCAACAAGAACCGAAAAGAAGCGAAAAAAACCAATTATTGGTGCAAGCCTTTTATCAAGAAGCCTTTAACTGAGCAAGAATGGTTTCTCTGCCGACCACATTTTGATTCATTTTGACACAGATCTCACTGTCCAACGGCAGAAAAACATCAATCCGTGAACCAAATTTGATGAAGCCTACCTCATCTCCGTGGGCGAGCTCATCCCCCTCTTTCAAGTACCAGCAAATCCGACGTGCGACTGCTCCTGCTATTTGGCGAAAAAGGACCGTGCCATGCTGTCCTTCAATGACGTGCGTGGTTCTTTCATTCTCGGTGCTGCTTTTCGGATGCCATGCAACCAGATATTTCCCAGGATGATAGCGCGCAGCAAGAACACGTCCAGCCATGGGAGACCACTGCGCGTGCACGTTCAATGGGCTCATGAAAATGCTCACTTGGATCCTTTCATCCTTGAACCACTCCGTTTCTTGAACCTTTTCAATCACCACCACTTTCCCATCGCTCGGACACAAAACGTCTTCCAAGCGTTGCGAACCGATGGAGCGGGAGGGCATGCGAAAGAAATTCACTACCAAACCAAGCAGAACGAGACATCCCAGCCCAAGAATGTAGAACGCCCAGGTCGGCAACCATGTATAAGAAGCAAAGCCAACAGCAGCAGTGAACAAAAGAGCGACAATCAATGTCGCTGTACCTTCTCTATGAAACGTCATTCGAATAAGAAATTCAGGTTGAATTGTAAGGGATGCAAATATAGAATCAGAGCGTACACGGGCGCCGCAATCGTGAAGCCATCAAAGCGGTCCAATACACCACCATGACCCGGCATTATTTTACCTGAATCTTTGATTCCATTGGAGCGTTTCCATGCACTTTCAAGCAGGTCGCCTGCCGTTGCCAAGACGGCCATCAACGGACCCAGCCAAACGTCCTGCCAGCCAAAGAGCAAAACCGCGGCAAACCCTGCAAAAAAGGCTCCACCGACGAAACCTTCCCACGACTTACCTGGCGAGACAGCCGGCATCAATTTATGCTTACCAAATGGCTTACCGACGAAATAGGCTCCAGAATCATTGCTCCAAATCAAGATCAACAAACTCATGAGTTGTGCAGGGACATATACACCCTGTTTACTCCAGGCCAATTGAACCATCAAGTAAACCCACGCCAAAACAGCGGCAGCAAACATCCAGCGACTGGTCTTTTCTGTTGATTTTGTCCCGGTGTGCAGTTCCCTCCAACCTTGCACGCCAACAGCGATCCAAAGCGCTGCACTCGTCCAAGGACTGAGTACCACAGACCCTATTACGATCAATCCGAAAACGGCCCCTGTAATGCTCCTAACCTGCGTCTCGCTCATCGGTTTTACGATTCCGTTGGCAAGGTTGTATCGTAGAGCAACACCTCCTTTGCCCGAACCAAATCTTCTTCTTGAACCAACAATTCAACAAAACCGAACAAGTAACTGCTGTCACGCTTGTTGAGCACAACAGCAGGTATCTGATGCTGCTCCAACACTGCTCTTCTAAGCTCCACCGCTGGCGGAAACCCGTCGCTGTATACAATCACCCAACCGTTCATGCCTCTGAAGAGGAAGTTGCGCCATCTGCATCGCCTTCCTCCTTTGATTCAGTTTCGCTCTTTGCTTTTGAAACGCTCTCCTCCTGGGCTGCAGCAACTTTAACTTCGTCCGCTTGGTTTGATTTTTTTGGAGTGAACGCCACAGATTGGGGCGCCTTTTTAAAAGGACGCTCACCAATTATACGCTCCACGTCTTCGCGGAATATGACCTCATTCTGAAGCAGTGACTCTGCCAAGCTGCTTAATTTCTCGAAATTCGCATGAAGGATTTCCTTGGCTCGTTGGTAAGAACCTTCGATTAGCTTGCCCACCTCTTCGTCAATGATGCGGGATGTCTCCTCACTATAAGGTTTTGTAAACGTCTGGTCTCCTCGGCTGTCATAGTAGCTTCGGTTTCCAATTTTCTCATTCAAACCATAGATGCTCACCATGGCATATGCTTGTTTGGTGACTTTCTCAAGATCGCTGAGCGCACCTGTCGATATCTTGCCAAACACCAATTCTTCTGCTGCCCGACCACCAAGTGCCGCGCACATCTCATCGAGCATTTGCTCGGTAGTGGTAATTTGACGTTCCTCAGGCAAGTACCAAGCCGCGCCCAAGGATTGACCTCGAGGCACAATGCTCACTTTGACCAAAGGCGAAGCAAACTCCACCAACCAACTCACCACGGCATGACCCGCCTCATGGTATGCAATGGTCTTTTTCTCTTGTTCTGAGATGATTTTTGTGCGCTTCTCCAATCCTCCAATGATGCGGTCTACGGCATCAAGAAAATCTTGGTGAATCACTTTATCCCTACCCTTCCGTGCGGCATACAAGGCTGCTTCATTGCACACATTGGCAATGTCCGCACCACTAAACCCTGGGGTTTGTCGGGACAGGAAATCAATGTCAATCGAATCGTCTACTTTGATTGGACCCAAGTGCACTTCAAAAATCGCCTTGCGCTCGGTCAGGTCCGGCATGTCCACATAGATCTGGCGATCGAAGCGCCCAGCACGCATCAATGCTTTGTCCAAGATGTCGGCGCGGTTGGTAGCCGCTATAATGATGACGCCACTGTTTGTGCCAAAACCATCCATTTCGGTCAGCAATTGATTCAGCGTGTTCTCTCGTTCGTCATTGGAACCCATGCTCGCGTTCTTGCCACGGGCTCGTCCAATGGCATCAATCTCGTCAATGAAAATGATGGCCGGGGATTTCTCCTTGGCTTGCTTGAACAAATCTCTCACACGCGACGCCCCTACTCCCACAAACATCTCCACGAAATCCGATCCGCTCAACGAGAAAAATGGTACCTGCGCCTCCCCCGCTACCGCCTTGGCCAGCAGCGTCTTACCTGTTCCAGGAGGTCCTACCAAAAGTGCGCCCTTGGGGATTTTGGCCCCAAGATTGGTATACTTTTCTGGGGCTTTGAGAAATTCAACAATCTCCTCCAGTTCTTCTTTTGCTCCGTCCAATCCCGCAACATCTTTGAAGTTCACATCCGTGCCTTTTCCTTTTTCAAAGAGTTGTGCTTTGGACTTTCCAATGTTGAAGATTTGCCCCCCTCCACCGCCGCCGCCTCCAAGGCGACGCATGAGCAGAATCCACACGCCAATCATCAGTCCAAAGAAAATGACATAAGTGAGCATTTGCTGTCCCCATTCATTTACTGGCTCATAGACATAGTCAAATTCATATTCCTCCGACAACGTTTTCATGTCATCGAGGTATGCGTCTCCTACAGGTACATTCAACCAGTAATCTGAGGATCTATAAACCGATTTCAGGAGGGATTCTTCGTCCTCTCCTTCTGATTCTGCTTCGCGAACGGACTCATTGAGCGTAATGGTGGCACGTTGCCCATCAAAAACAACACGCTTCACCTCGCCGTCTTCGATGCGCTCTTTAAATTCCGCCCACTGGATTTGACGGCCATCCTGGCCTGAGTTGAGCATAAGCATGCCCAAGAGCACCACGACAATCACGGCATATATCCAGTAAAAATTCAGCGACGGCTTTCCTCCGTTGCGGCTTTCGCTTCCTTGGTCCTTTTGTTCTTCCATGGATTAATCAAACTTCGTCAACGGTCTCAATGTTCGCATCTCCCCACAATTCTTCGAGCGCATATCGCCCACGCATCTCTTCGTGAAAAACGTGAACGACGATATCGCTGTAATCCAACACAGCCCACTCTCCATTTCGAAGGCCTTGCTTTCCCCATGGTTTTTCAGCCGCTTTCTCCGCTGTGGTGCTTTCTACCGATTGGGCGAGCGCTTCAACTTGGGTGCGACTTGTGCCATGAGCAATCACAAACCACCCCGCTACTGCGTGGGGAATGTGTCGCAAATCCATGACCGTGATCTGTTTTCCTTTGACTTCTTGAAGTCCCTCGATGACTGCATTGAGCAGCGGCAGTTCTTGTACCAAATGAAGCTGGCGTTATGAATGTGATAATGACTCGAAAGATACAATGCATAAGCAGTTGCATGCCGCTCAGGATTGCGAAAACATGCCAACAGTCCGGAGGGAAGATTCCCAGACCCCCGTACCTTTGGCATTGTTCAAACCACAACCTCCCCGCTCGAGGGCAAAACCACGATTGAATTGGAAATTCACCGACATCACTTTGAACGTTGTGACAGCACAAACGAATCAGCCATTGAATGGTTGAAAACTGCCTCGTCTGGTGACATTGGAATTTTCACGACGGACCACCAGCTCAGCGGCAAAGGACAGCGCGGGGCCCGTTGGGAGCACGGCAAAGGACTGGACCTGGCTTGGACTTTGGCAATCAATTGGGAGCCAGACACGTCTGCGAAGTTGGCGCTGCATGCAAACGTTTGGTTTGCCTTGAACAAAGCCATTGCCCTTGCGACCCTTCAAACCATCGATGATGCTTTGAAGCCGGCTGCATCGCCCACTCGGATCAAATGGCCCAACGATCTGTATGTGCAAAGTGGCAAAATCTGGGAAAAGTGCGGTGGAATTCTCATCGAAAATGCATGGAAAGGTCAACACATCAGTGGCTCTGTCATCGGAATTGGCATCAATGCTTTATCATCCGATCTGCCACGCTATCGCACTTCTCTTTCTCAAGTAGCTCCGAACATCAAAGCCGATCAATTTGATCCGCACATCCTGGGCAAGTCCCTTGAAAAAAACGTTCGTTTGGCCATCGAAGAATGGAAGGTTGCCTGCACATTTAGCAGCTCAGCTGCGGCTGCATACCATCAGGAAATGAGCAAACTGTTCGACGGGTGCTTGTTGGCAAAAGGAATCTGGAAGTCTTACCGCTGGAAGAACGAGGCAAAAGTTGGAAAAATTGCAGCTGTGGATGGTTCCGGACGCTGCATCATGGAATGGAAGAAGACGGAGGACAGCGGAAGCCTTCAATCCATCGAAAACAACAAGCAATTGCAATGGTCTTGGATTTACGATCAGCTCGATGCTGAGGCAAACTAAACAGGGTACTTTTGCTGAACCGCTTCTGCCATCCCATTAAAAATGGCCTGTAGCGGCTTCTCTGCCATCATCTTCATGAACGGATTTAAGTCGGCATCACATCGCACCTGCAAAGACGCCTTGTTGGCCTCAATGGCCTCGATCAATACGTGTAAGTCGAAGCGGATAGGCGTCCCTTTTTGAGATGCATATTCGATCAATGTAGGACGCTCTTCTGACACCCGCTCAATGACGATGGCAAACCCACCGGCTACTTTGAAGGAGCATCCAGAATCCGTTGCTTCGAACTCGCTGATCTGATTCGATGGCAATACAGACTCCAACATTGCTGGACTGCGAAGCGCTTCAAACAATACCTCAGCAGATGCGCCCGCCTGGACCAAAGGACTTTCAATGATCATTGCTCATTGAATTTATCGCTCCATGCCTGAGGGTCACTGTTCCATGAATCAAGCAATGTTCGCTGTTCTGGGGTGATGTAACCCTCTTGCATTGCCTGATCGAGCATCGTCGAATAGTCCGTCAATGTGCTCCACATGCAATTGGCCTCAGCAAAGGCCGCTTCTGCAACATCAAATCCATAAGTGAATATGGCCAAAAGACCTTTTACCTCAACGCCTGCCTCTCGCAATGCCGCAACCGCTTTTAAGCTGCTTTGACCTGTGGAAATCAAATCCTCGATCACAACAACATTGGATAGCACGGACAAATCCCCTTCAATTGCATTGCCCAGACCATGGTCTTTGGCCTTTGAGCGCACATAGATAAATGGCAGACCCAACTCCTGTGCCACAAGAGCTCCCAAAGCGATGCCGCCTGTAGCTACACCAGCAATGGCATCGACTTTTCCAAAACGGTTCTCAATCTCCTCAACGCAAAGTTGACGTGTAAAGGTTCGAACACTCGGGTGACTAAGCGTTTTTCGATTGTCGCAATAGATTGGAGACCGTCGTCCACTGGCCCAAGTAAATGGAGCGGTGGGGTTCAATTCAATCGCTTTAATTCGGAGGAGGAATTCCGCAACTTTACGCCTACTTTCAACGGACAAAATCATGATGCGAATGTATGAAGTTTATATCTTGAATCGTCCGGTATTCTTCACTGAAAATCCCCAGGCAAAGCAGAATGATTTGGTGATCAAAGAGCCGAACAAAAAACAACTTCAAGAATTGCCTCAATTGCTCCGTCAACACACTGGCATAAAGGGTGTAACGCTGGCAAGCAGTGACGTGGCATCTCTCTGGATGAATTTCTGCATTTTGTATCAGGAGGTCCTTGCTGCAGGTTGCGTCGTCGAGAACCGGGACGGAGCCTTTCTATGGATTGAGCGCAACACCCGTTGGGATTTGCCCAAAGGAAAGGTTGAGAAAGGGGAAAGCATTGAAGAAGCTGCTGCACGCGAGGTGACGGAAGAAACAGGAATCGACCGCCTTTCTTTGGCGGGACATTTGCGGACCACTTATCATACCTACGAAGAATCCGGCATACCCATTTTGAAGACCACGTTCTGGTTCCACGCGCATCATGACGGAAAAGACACCAAAGGAGCTCCTCAAAGCGAGGAGGGAATTACCGATGTGCAATGGAAATTTCGTCCTTTTGGGCCTGAATTATTAGAGAATACCTATCCGAGCATTCTCGACCTCGTTGCTTCGATTCCCGACTGACAAGAATTCCAATCAACAAATCATCAATGCTTCTTCACAAACTGCTTCAATTGAGAAGAAAGTCCTGCGCTTGGCAGTCGGCTTAATTGTCGGCTCAGCTCACCTGCGCCATTGATCGCGATGACCGTGGGAACAGCTTCGATTCCGTAGTCTTCAAACACTTGGGGATTGTTGCCAATCCACACCACCTCCTCATTGATGCTTTTTCGACCTGAAACTGTTGTCGACCAGCCTTCTTCATTGCTGTCTATTGAAACAACAAAGGCGCATAATTCACGGCAATCTGCTTCTTTGATCAGTGCATTGAAGTATTCGCGTTCACGAGCTGCCGCTGACGAGCCGTCTTTCACAACCAATAAGATTTTCCAAGGTTGCAAACATTGGCCTGAAAGGGAGTCCAGATCTCCATTGGGCAGGACCCATGAAATTGGCTCCGGAGTCCAACCAAATCGACCCTTGCGACGCGCCTGGAGCAACTCCTTGTGCAAATCTTGGTAAAATCCCCCCATCGCAATGCTCTCCCAAACACGCTCAACCACTTTGGATGGCTGAACAATTGCCATGTCCAACCAAGCCAACTCGAGTGCTTCCGGGTTGGACGGATCCAACACTTGGTTCATTGCGCGCTCCAGCGAGTCACGATTGGCAAGAAAAACGGCCGCATTGATTGCATCCCAATCGAGTGCGTCATTCATCCACCAGCTGCCATAAACCTGTCTCCAAGCGCTCAACCAACCTGCAGATTGCAACTTTTCTTGATTTGTTCTGAAGTCTGAGGCCATTCCGCTGGTTGCCCAAACAGAATCCAAGGCCTCATTCGTGCTTCCCCGAGCTACCATCCAACTGAGCTTCGAATGCCACCACAAATCCAGCTCCCATGGTTCCTCCATTGCTTCTCCAGCATGTGACCATGCCCCTTCAAACGATTCATCTACCAATCGCTCTTGCTGAATCGTTGAGTCGTCTTCTGCGAGAACTACGCCGTTCATTTTTAGCATAACAGAGGCGGCCAACTGTCCATTCAGCAAACGCTGTTGCGCCAAAAGTGAATCCAGAACATTGCTGGGATGAGAACCGCTCCAATTTGAGAAACCTGAAGCTCCGTAAAGGCCTCGGGCCTGTTTCCCTGGACTCAGATCCAAGTGACAAGGTTCATTGGGACGCACAACAACAATCCATGACCAAGGTGGTGCCGACAATTCGAACAACGTCGGCTGATGAAATTCATCCAGCTCCCACACAAACGAACCATCTGAACCAACGAGTATCTCATCCAACCAATCCCCGCTGCTGATGCCAGGGTATGGCAATTGCCTCACGTGCAGAAGACTTGGTGCTGTTTCACCCAAATCCTCGTGAGCACAGTTTCCACGAACCTCGAAGCGTTCACCAACGTGCCGCTGGCTTTGAGCTTGCACTTGGTTGACGCGAATGCCCCACGACATGCCAAAGAGAATGACAAGAGCTAGATTGAAAAAACGTTGAATGCCCACTGTGCTCAAAGCTCTTTGCTCAATTCTGACGGGATGAAAGCACTAGCGTCGCCTCCGTTGCGCAAGATTTCCCGAACAACATTTGAGTGAATGTGGGCGAATTCTGGATCCGTGAATAAAATCACTGTCTCCAGTTTTGGATTCAATGATTTGGTCATTTGAGCAATGGTACGTTCGTATTCGAAGTCACCCCCATTGCGAACGCCGCGAATCAACCAATCAGCTCCTTGCTTTTCGCAAAAAGCGCTGGTAAGGCCTTCGAATGTTTGAACGCTCACCTTGGAAAACCTCGCCGTGACCGACTCCAAGCACCTCAAACGCTTTTCCATACTGAACATCGATGTCTTGGCGCTATTCACCCCAACTGCAACGATGATTTCATCGAACAACGGCAGGCTCCGTTCCAAGATGTTCATATGGCCTCTTGTTATGGGGTCAAAAGACCCGGGAAAAACGGCTTTTTTCATGGTTGACATTCACTTTTGAAAGAGACTGAAATGAACATGACCATACTTTCTGGTTTCCTTAAAACCTGGAATATGAGAAACATCCGTGCGCTCTCCGTGCTCCAATATAAACCAACCATCGGGGACCAACAAGGTGCTCTCGAGCACCCACTCAGGAATCTTCTTCAATTCTGGAAGATCAAACGGCGGATCTGCGAAGACCAAATCGTACTGCGTCAATGATTTTTTGACAAACCCCATGGCATCGGCCCGAACAATCTGCCATTGATCCAATTCCCAAGAGCGGGCAATGCTATGCATTCCTCGCACAGCTGCTGGATCTTTTTCAACAGAAACGACTGATTCACAGCCTCGGCTAAAAAACTCCAGCGCGATCATGCCTGTTCCGGCAAATAATTCCAAAACCGCCAACCCCTCTATATCCAAGCGTGAACGCAATACATTGAATAAACTCTCGCGACCAAAATCCGTGGTTGGTCTGCCCTTGAATGATTTTGACACCTTGGGGCGACGCCCCTTGTATGACCCTCCTGTTATGCGCATGGCAGCATTCGTGTTAATGTTGACGCATGCTGAGGGTGAGAAGGGACACGCTCCCACTCCACCTCAGGTGCTTTTACCTCCACCCGTTCGAAAAATCGGTTGAAACTCTGCATGAGTTCTCCATTCTCTTCGACCTGCCCCGTGAGCAAGACTTCCATTTCCAGCTCTTCCGTTCGCTCCTGACGTTTGATCGCATTGACCACGTGGTACAAAATCCCATCGCCAGCCAAATCATCTGTGGTCATGGACCACATCAAACCACCTTCTGCAAAAAGTGCCATCAGCGCCCGCTCATGTCCCACATGAATTGCGACACAACCCGCGCTCACATTCTTTCTCGTCTCCAAGACCACAGATTCCAAAAACATGAGAGCCATTGAAACCCGTTTTGCCCGTGGCCATATGGCTTCCACCTCATCCTGAAAACCGGGCAAGTCTTGCTCGATGAGCGACGCTTCCTCACCAAAAGCCTCAGAGTAAAAGGAAACGGGTAGAATCGCATCGCCTCCGAGGTGCAATGTTTGAAGCGCCTTTTCCCTTCCCAAAGCGACCCTCGAAGGAGCCATTGAAAAGTACGGAAGGTCTGTCGCAAACTGCACTGAGCCCACGCCTTCCAGTTCCGATTTAATGTCAAGAAGAGCTTTTCGCAAAGCTTTGGAATCAGCAACCGCTAAGGTTTCAGACCGAAGGACCGTCATTCCCTGACAGTGCAACCACTGAAGATGATTGCCACTCCAAGCCATGAGCAGGCTGGAATCTTCGTTTTTAGTTGCGCCAGTTACCATCTGTGTGCGCTTCTGTCAACGACCCGAAGCGCAAGGTGTCTTTTTACCTTTTCACGACCAAATGGTGTCGGATCCTTGACAAGAATCGTGGCTTGCAGAACTCCGCCAGACTCCACACTATCCGTTTCCAGCCTAAATCGTTCTCCACTCAATGGGT
>CAJQMI010000019.1 GCA_905479395.1 uncultured Flavobacteriales bacterium | reverse complement strand
ATCCATCAATGGACGCCGTCGTCCGGTGAAATTGGAACGTGAGGGCGTTGTGGTTGTAAAAGGAGGTTTCCGGGTGGCCATCGATGCATTGGATCGGTTGGATGCAGCCAACAACCGATGCGGAATCTACAGAGCGGAAATGCGCTTGGATGGTGCCGTGATTTTTGAGTGGGAACTGGATACCTTGGATTTTGCTGTGAATCGTGATATGAATGCGCACGCATATTTCCCAGTTTGGAATTCCAGCGGAGAACAAGTCCACCGCATGCATCGTTTGCCGGGAAATCGTTTGCCCATTTACCCAAAGCAAACGACATCAGGGATTGTTGCCTGCGATTCTTTGACCGAATGCCAGCGTGTTTTGGCGATTCATGTTTGGGATGTTCATGGCAATGCCGTTCAGAAAAGCTGGGACATCGTTTTTCAGTCCGAGACTTCAGGGGACGAGATCAATCGCGGCGCTGTGCGATTGAATAGATCCAACACCCACGTTCTCAAGGCCAAACAAGGTGGGGTGGAGGTGATGTGTCCGCCTCTTTCATTTTACGACGACTTTGCACTTGAGGTGGCTAAAATTGATTCTCTAACTTTTCAAATTGGAGAACCGCAAGTGCCAGTATCAACTCCTTTGCAAGTCACATTGGGACTTTCTGATTTTCATTCAGAGGACAGGCAGTGCTCAAACCAAACTGCCGTTCGCTCTTTGGATGAAGATGGTGATGAGTTGGGTTGGTATCATGGGACATGCCACGATTCGATGTTTGTGTTTTCGACACGTCAGTTGGGACGGTTTGAATTGGCCGTGGACTCCTTGGCCCCTGAAATCAGTCCACACCTCCGACATCGCACAGCTCAAGATTCTATTTTGGTGGTTAAGGCAGGCAATGAATTGCGCTTCAACCTTTCCGATGCGGGAGTAGGAATCGCAAATTTTGGCGCTTCGCTGGATGGTGAATGGATTTTGATGCAATGGGATCCGAAGAGGGAGCGTGTATGGTACGACCTAGGTGACGGACGTCATCTCAAGGGAGCAAAACAATGGCTTATCGTCACGGCAATGGACGAAGCAGGCAATCCTTGTTCTTGGAAAGGCTGGGTGCAGTTTTAGCCCGGATTACGCGTCAGCGGTTAGCCTTGAAAACCTCTGATTCCTTGCTTGAATCTACTGTAATCAAGAAACATTATTAGCCTGATAGACAGGCTGTTGGAGAATCCTGATTCGATCATGCTTTCAAAGTTCTGTCCGTAATTTTCCGGCAACGGAAAGCCTACATCGTCTTGCTGCAATTGATTCTTCCAAACGACATTGATTTCGGACCCGGGTGCAAAAATCCAACGGTACACCATGTCGATGCTCCAAGCATTGTAGTTCACATTGTGCGCGCCATTTTGAAAGCTCTCTGGTGTCGCTTCCGCGCCGATTCTTTCAAGAACACCTGATGACGGCAAGGTGTAAAAATGATTGTAGCGCACCTGGCTCCAACTGTGCCGAATGCGCGTGCTCAGACTCATGCGATTGCTAAAGATGTAAGTGAAATTCAATACTTGGGTGCGTTCGACGTTGTCTCGGCTGCCCCAAACACTTTGAAGTTCATTGCCACCAAGTGAGTCGACCATGAGCCATCCACGCTCGTTGTCGCGCTCAATGATTTTCCAGACATAAGTCAGCATTGCTCTGTCGCTGAAGCGCACGCGTGGAGCGATTCGCAGGGTGCGTTCCTTCCAATCCCGGTAAGCATTTCCACCGCCATACCATCCGCCTAGGTCCACCGCGAACTGTTTGCGGTAGTCGCTGCTGAACCAGCTATCTATCGAGTACCATGCGGGTTCTTTCCATACAAGCCCTTCAATGCGGGAGGAAAAGATATCGTTGCCAATGGTTGGTTGTGAATTGAAACTGAGGTTCCATGTATTGAAATTGCGCGTGGTGGCTCGACCGCCGATTTCAAGTCCCCAATTGTCAAACGTCCGTGGCGTCTCGATTTGATTGTGGTCCACAGAAATGAATGCGCGCATCCGGTTGAATCGGCCGCGAGGCTCGAAGGTCCTGTAGTTGAATGTGGCGAAGGATGAGATTTCATTGGGAGCTGCGAGAAATCCAAGATCGTTGGGGTCATATGATTCAGATTCGAGATAATGCCCTGCATCAAATGTGAAATTGCCCGAGATTTTTTGAATGCCAAGCCCATAGGAATGGCCTTCATCATCTTCGCTCGGGCTTGCATTGAACTTTTGATTGATTGCTCCATTTCCGGTGAAGCTCCATGTGTTGTCTCGATTTCGAAGTTCGAATTGTGCAGCTTGAACCCATGCATCGTAACCATCGCCCTCGCGAACGACCATCGTTCCGGAGGTGGTTAAGTAGCCGTTGTTGGGAAGGTTTTGATCCACCACAGCAACCGTGTACGATACCAAACTGGTATCTTCTTCTGCTGTTGCAATGGATTGCAGAAGCCCAAGACCTGTGCCGCTTCCTGTCCGTCCAGAAATTTTGGTGGAGTTGAGCAAGCGTCCTTCTTCACCCATCCGTCGCGAGTAGAACGTCCCGGTTTTATTGAAAATGTCGGTGCCCTCCTTGAAAAACTGCCGATTTTCGGCAAAACGCAATTCGAATGGAGAAAGGTTCAATACCAGTGCATCCGTGACCACTTGCCCAAAATCTGGGATGAGCGTCATGTCGAGTGTAAACGCATTTCCCAATCCCACTTTCATGTCCATTCCACCGTTGTAGGATGCTGCGAGTTCGTCTCCTTGGGCAATTCCGTATGCGCTGAGATAGGGAAACAAGCTGAGCCTCAGAGGCGGATCAATGTTCGATATGCCGCGAAGGATTCCTCCTTGATTCAAGAGTTTCTGAGTTGGGTTCATGGGATTCCAAACACTCTCTTCTCGCAACCGACGCAGGGTTCTGTACATATTCATTCCCCAAGCTTGTTCTGCCTGCTTCGGAAAGCGGAAGGCCATCCAAGGGATGCGAAATTCAGCGGTCCACCCGGCTGAGTCAATTTGACATGCCACGTCCCAAACTGCGTCCCACGATTCATCACTATTCTCCGGAGACAATTGTTCGTCAACTTGGATTCCATCGGGCGTGGTAGCGAATCTCACGGCATTCAAGCCGTCATCAAATGTGCTGAACCAAATGCCAAATTCGTCGGTGTTGGCCATGCGATCGCGTTCACTCAATTGGTGTAAAATCGAGTCTGGCGCGTCGTCCCACATTCTGGCACCGATGTAAAATGCCGCGTCATCGTATGCGAAACGCACTTCCGTATCAAATTGCGGTTTCGTCCCAGGTTGTGGAGACAGTTCTTGAAAGTCTTGAGACACCGGAATGTTGATCCACGCACCATCATCCAAAGACCCGTCGATTTGAATGAGCCCTGAGAGACGATCTGCGAAAGCGATTTTGCGGTCCGCAAGGTTGTTTTGCGCGTTCGCTTCTTTCAGGCACCCGATGGCAACCATGCACGTTGCAAGAAAAAGTGAGGCAGCAGTTTTGCAGCAGAATAGGGTATGCAAGGGATTCATATAGAGAGCAACCTGTTATCGATAAATCCGTTCCCGATTCAACATGTTCTGCCAAGCCCTCGCATTTTTCAAATGTTGGCTGTAGTAATGAGCAAAGGCATGGGTACCCGAACCATCGGGTTTGGCACACATATAGAGGTAATTGTGTGATTCTGCATTGAGAACCGCCTCTATGTAGTAAGCATCGGGAATCCGAATAGGACCCGGCGGAAGGCCTTGATTTCGATAGGTGTTGTAAGGTGAGGCAATATTTTTGTCTTTGTCCAATAAGCGCTGAATGGACCAGTCGCCCAGTGCAAACTTCAAGGTGGGGTCGGCTTGCAGTAACATGCCACGATTCAATCGATTCAGGTAAAGGCCAGCAACTGTCTTTGCCTCGGCTTTGTTGGCGGTCTCTTCTTGAACGATGGAGGCAAGCGTGACCACTTCTTTTTGACTCAAGCCCATTTTCCATGCTTGATCCATGCGTTTTCGGGTCCACCATTTTTGGCTTTCAGTCAATAAACGCGTTCGCAGTTCACTGGCGTCCGTTTCCCAATACATGTTGTATGTGTTGGGCACAATCTGCCATTGGACAGAATCGGGTGAGAGGATTTGAACGATGCTTGCACTGTCTGCGAAAATCTTTGCAGCGATGACCGAAGCCACTTCTTGAACGCTTCTTTTTGCAGGAACGGTGACTGTGATTTCTTCGCGCTGTCCCGTTGCGATTCGTCGGGCAACTTGATGCGCGGAGGTGATTCCATTTTCACAATACCGACCGGCATAGGAGCTCCAGCGGCGCCATTGAATGACGCTTGCAATTTCTGGGTGCCGTGCCATCCATTCATCGCTTCGCGCCTCTGAAGGTGTGATTTCAATGCACCAGACGTTCTCGCTTCCCACAGGTCGATTCCACATTTTATAATAGAACCAAGCATAAGAAGCCGCCAATCCCGCCGAAACGATGGTTCCAACGATCAGTGTTGCGCGCACCCAACGTTTCAGCGTCATTGGCCTGCTATTTTTTGCATCCAATGAGCATCATGCCAGTCTGATCCATGCCAAACCCAATCGCTGAGGGTGCCTTTTTTTTCAAAACCAGCCTGGTTGAATAGGTCGAGGCTTTCTCCATTGGAGGCCGGAACTTCCGCCCATATCTGATGCAGCCCAAGGTGTCCAAAGGCATATTCAGACAATAAATTCAAGGCAGAAAGGCCGTGTCCATTGCGCCGTTCTTCTTCCTCGATGATAATGCCCACACCGGCTCTGCGGTTCCTTGGGTCCAGTTGATAAAGATCAACAGCACCCACAGATATGCTCGTATTTCCCTTTGCCTCAATCATCATTCGCAGTTGCAAATCACTCCACAGATCGTGTTTTCCTGCGGTGTAATGCTCCAACGTAGCTCGACTGAAAGGCGCCAAATTCGATCCTAGCCACCATTCATCTGACTTGTTTTCAATGCGATACAATTGCACGGCATCCGTGGGCTCTACGGCACGCAGCCGGTGGGTTTGATTCTCCAACATGGCGCAAAGATACCCATGTTGCAGGTCGTGCGGATTTCATTGGTAATTTGCGGCAAATTTCGATTCACTAATGAAATTCAATCAGTTCCTTCTAGCTGTTCTTGGTAGCGCTGTTTTTCTTTTGAGCGGTTGCACCATCAATCAGGATATTTTGTTTCGTACAGGTGACAACTTCGAGTTTTCCAATTTGGAAGACCTCAAAAATGAAGACGCCACGGGCTACAGACTCGCATCGAATGACATGCTCTCTTTTCAGTTGTTCAGCAACAACGGTGAACGACTAAATCAACGCACAGCCGGGACAATGACCAGTCAGTCGGGGGCGGGAGGCGGTCAAAATCAGCAACAAATGATGAACATGGGGCAACAAGGAGGTCTCACCTACTTGGTAAAGCCAGACGGCTTAGTGGAGCTTCCGGAATTAGGCAACATCCGGTTGGAAGGGCTTACAATCGAAGAAGCGGAAGAGTTGCTGGAGGACGCGTACACAAGCTATTACAATGACCCCTATGTGATTCTCCGTGTAACGAACAACCGTGTTTTTGTGTTTCCCGGAGAAGCCGGACAGGCCACGGTGGTTCCACTGGCAAATATGAATACTACGCTGCTTGAGGTGCTGGCCATGACAGGAGGGATTGCGCGCAGGGGCAACGCGTCAAAGGTCAAGCTTATCCGAAAAACAGAGGCTGGGCGAGAAGTCTATAAAATGGATTTATCGGTGGTGGATGGTTTGGATGATGCCAACATGGTTGTACAGGCCTACGATATTATCTACGTCGAACCTATGCCACAACTTGTTCGAGAGACCACCGAGAGTTTGACGCCAATTACGAGTTTGATTTCAACGCTTACCGTGCTTTATGCATTTGTTTTAAATGGCAACTGATGAAAATTGAAAGGTTGCCTCTTGCGGGTTTGATAAAGTTGACGCCACGCCAATTTGCAGATGATCGAGGTGTGTTTTGGGAAACATGGCGCGAAGGAATGCTGGATGATGCTGAGGGAAATCCGCTCGAGTTCGTGCAAGAAAATCTTTCCATATCCAAGGCGGGTACTTTGCGTGGCATGCATTTTCAGCGTGCCCCTCACGCGCAGGGCAAATTGGTTCGTGCTGCTTCTGGCCGCATATTCGATGTTGCCGTTGATGTTCGAATTGATTCCGAGACGCGTGGACAATGGTTTGGTTGTGAATTATCCAGCCAGAATGCCTGCCAATTGTGGATTCCTGCAGGATTTGCTCATGGTTTTTTGGCCTTGGAGGACAATTGTGTGGTCGAATACCGATGCACATCGCTCTACAGCCCAGACTCAGAAGGAAGCATTCTGTGGGATGATCCTGCAGTCGGAATCGATTGGAATGCGGCATCACCGGGGCTGCCTGCCGTTGGTCCGCTTCTTTCTGAAAAAGACGCGGTCGCTCCTTTGCTAGCGGATATTGAATGGCCATTTTAGGGCAGATCACGCTTTGATTCCTGTTCCATCAACAAGCATTGCGGAAACTGTTCACAACAAATCCCTCATTTGAGGTTGTTTCATGACCACAGAATAGGACTTGGAGATAGTTTTGCTAAATGGAAATTTTGGACAAAACACTGAAAGCCACAAAACACGGTCGCTTGCAAAGGGGGCTCAAGCATACGAGCCCTTTTTTGGCTGTTGCGTTTCTCATTGCCGGACTTTTCGCTTCCAATGCGTCGACTCGCTCTGAAGGGTTGGATTTGAATTTTGAGCCCACTCGGACTGGCATCATTGCTCAGAACAATGCGCCTGAAATTCCTGTGCGTGAGGACTTGGCTGGTGAAGTGGTTCCGATGCAAGCATTTGGTGTTCGGGATCAGTTTGATCGTGAGCTCATTGTCAATACTTACCGGCACAGTTCAACCATGCTTTATTTCAAACGAGCGGCTCGCTGGTTTCCTGTGATCGAGTCGATTTTAGCAGAGGAAGGTTTACCAGATGATTTCAAATACCTAGCTCTTATTGAAAGCGGTTTGAGTCAAGTGGTCTCGCCTGCTGGAGCAGCAGGTTTTTGGCAGTTCATGAAATCCACGGCACCGGCCTATGGATTAACCGTGAATGGTCAAATCGACGAGCGGTATCATGTCGAAAAATCCACACGGGCTGCATGTGCATATCTGCTTGAGGCGAAATCAGAGTTTGGTTCTTGGGCATTGGCGGCTGCTTCATACAATATGGGACGAGCAGGTGTGAAGAAGGCGCTAAAGAATCAGGGCGTAGGGTCGTATTGGAACCTGCATTTGAACGATGAAACTGCGCGTTACGTTTTTAGGTTGTTGGCTTTGAAGACCATCTTTGAAGATCCCGAGGCGTTTGGTTTTCATATTCAACCTGAGGCGTTGTACGCGCCTTACGCGTCGCGCGTGTTTTGGCAGCAAGGTCCCATTTCCGATTTGGCTGCGTTTGCCTTGAATGAAGGCACAAATCTCAAGGCATTGAAAACATTGAACCCTTGGCTACGTTCGCGTCAATTGAACATTTCAGAGGGGGATTCAATTGCATTGAAATTGCCTGTGCAATGATGCAATGGATTTGGTTGAATAAGAAAAATACAAAATGAAAGTAGAATTGAATGTTGCCGTTGAGGCTGCTTTGGAAGCGGGCAAGGCCATCATGAAAATTTATGAATCTGGCGATTTTGACGTAACTGTCAAGGGGGATGATAGCCCCCTTACCCGCGCAGATGTGGCTTCTCACGAAGTGATAATGCAGCACCTTAAAACCACAGGAATTCCGGTTCTATCGGAAGAAGGAAAAGCGATTTCTACCGAGGAGCGTCAATCATGGAAAACGCTCTGGATTGTTGATCCCATCGATGGTACGAAGGAATTCATCAAGCGCAATGGCGAGTTCACGGTAAACATTGCGTTGGTGCAAGAAGGGCGTCCTGTCTTGGGGGTCATCTTCGTGCCAGTTGCGGGAGATTTATATTTTGGAACAACTGAACACGGCTCTCACAAAGCGAGCGCAGGTTCTGTTGAATGGACGCCAGAAGAATGGGTTTCCAACGCTCAATCGATTCCATTTGATGCGGACGATCGACCACACACTGTTGTGGCAAGTCGCTCTCACATGAGTGCCGAAACGGAAGATTACATCCAAGCTTTGCGGGATGAATTTGGAGAAGTGGAATTGATTTCGAAAGGCAGTTCGCTGAAGTTGTGCATGGTGGCCGAAGGACGAGCGGATTGTTATCCGAGGTTCGCGCCGACCATGGAATGGGATACGGCAGCAGGTCAAGCCATTTGCACGAATGCCGGATGCGAAGTGCTCAATTGGGAAACGTCAGAGGAGTTGGACTACAATCGGGACAACCTGCTTAACCCGTGGTTTTTGGTTCGTCGTTTGTGACTCCATAGCAGCGCACGCGATATGCGATGGCGGCAGGACGGACTTGCCCGTCCTCATTTGTAAGTAACGCATTGGCCCCGTTTGTACCATCTTCAAACACTTCGTCCATTGATTTGACGAGACCTGCAGGAACGGAAGCGTCATGGAGCCGTTCCATCAAAGCCTGTTTTTCAGTAGCATTGGCCGCTGATTGGAGCAAATGCATCAGGTCATTTCGGTTTTGCACACGCAGTTGATTGGTTGAAAATCGCGAATCATTCGCCCACTCCTCGTTTCCCAATGCCATGCACAGCGACTTGAATTGACGATCATTTCCAACTGCGAGCACGATAAAACCATTTTGGCAATGCAGTACATCCCCGTAAGGAGCAATGTTGGGGTGCAGGCCTCCATTGCGTTCGGGCAAAGTGCCCGCGTTGAGGTGGTTTGTAGCTTGATTCACCAAGGCAGACAAACCACTTGCCTCCAGTGAAACTTCTGCGAAAAACCCTGTGCTACCTTGAGCCCGAGACAGCAGTCCTTCGAGAACTGCGGTGCGTATTTGGTGTGAAGCCAAGACATCCATCAATGCCACGGGCATGCGCATGGGCGGACCTTCGGCTTGGCCATTCATGTGCATGAATCCCGTTTCCGCTTGCACCACCACATCATAGGCAAGTCGATGAGGTTGGCCTTCGAATCCAATGAGTCGAATGTGGACGAGGTGCGGATGACGTCGGGCCACATCTTCTGGTTCGAGACCAAAATGAGTGAGGTCTGCTGCTTTGAAGTTTTCAATGACCACATCATGGCTCTTCAGGGCTTCTTCGAGCCAATCCCGACCTTCGGATGTTTTCAGGTCTTGCCAGACGACTTTTTTATTTCCGTTGGCTGATGCGTAATAGGCTGAGCTCTTCGAGTCTTTTGATTCACCGAGGGTCTTCCAGCTGCGCGTTACGTCGCCAAAAGGGGGGCGTTCGACCTTTGTCACTTGAGCACCACGCTCTGCCAAGGCTGCGCCAGCTAGAGGGCCAGCCAAGACGCTGGCCAATTCCAATACACGAATGGAACGGAGGGTTGGAGGGTTCTCGGTCATGCCGTGAAATTAATCACGCAGGATTCGGTTTTAGCACGGAGCGGTAGGTTTCGATTGCTCGAACCCGCGCCATTGCATGGTCGACGATCGGTTTTGGATACGTTGACGAGCCATATTCCGGGACCCATTTTCGGACATAGATTAAATCCTTGTCAAATTTCTGCAATTGAGAGGAAGGATTGAAGACGCGGAAATAGGGTGCAGCATCGCAGCCAGATCCGGCGGCCCATTGCCATCCACCGGCATTGGAGGCCAAGTCAAAGTCTAGAAGGTGTCGGGCAAAAAACCGCTCACCCCATCGCCAATCGATGAGCAGGTGCTTGCAGAGAAACGAAGCCACAACCATCCGCACACGGTTGTGCATGAATCCCGTTTGAAGCAATTCGCGCATTCCCGCATCCACCATTGGATATCCCGTTTTTCCTTGGCACCAAGCGTCAAATTGCGCTTCGTCATTGATCCAAGGGATTTCATCGTATGCCGGTCGGAATGAGTCTGTCGCGGAATGGGGGAAATGGTACACGATTGCCTGATAGAAATCTCGCCAGATAAGTTCAGTGGTCCATTTTTCGCTCACTTTGAGCCCTTGTCGCAGTGCTTCTCGGATACTGATCGTGCCAAAGCGCAAATGCATAGATAGCCGAGATGTGCCTGGCAAAGCTGGAAAGTCGCGGTGTTCTCCGTAATCGCGCAGCACGCGATTGGCGACTGTGATGGGTGGCATCCACGTGCCGTCTTCCCAAACGTCCTCAAAGCCCATTGATTTTAGACTAGGAGGCACGAGGTCTCCCAACTCAGAGGTGCCGATCAATGTGGCTTGTGTAAGGGCTTCAACAGAGGGAGCCAAGTCGTAATCCTTGGACTCAAGCGCTTTGCGCCACTTTTTGCTGTAAGGTGTAAAGACAGTGTATGGCTTGCCATCGTCTTTTGTTACCTCGCTTTTCTCAAAAATAACACTGTCTTTGGTGCCCCTGAATGCCACGCCCTGCTCGTCAAACCAGGCAGCGAGGGATTGATCGCGTTCTTGAGCATAGGGCTCGTAGTCCCTTCCGACATGCACTTCTTTCACAGCGAATCCTTTGGAGGCTAAAAGTTGAATCCAAGAAGCCCACACTTCGCGCGGTGTGCCATGTCCGACGAGCAGTTCACCCCCCAAACCTCGTATTTCATTCCGCAAAGCAAGGGTGCGATGATGAATGAAGGACACACGACGGTCTTGCGTGTTGTCCAAACGTCGCAGAATTTCCTCATCAAAAAGAAAAGCACTTAGAACAGGCAATCCGCTTTTGAGCGCGGAAAACAGTGTTCTGTTATCGTGCAGTCGCATGTCTCGGCGCATCCAGTGGAGGGCTATTTCTTTCATAAGGGGGGTTGACTTTTTCAGGATGGGTGTGGCTCTTGCACGGCTGTTCATCAATAACCGGGGTGTTTTGCATTTTGTTTTTAAAAGTTTGTTGAAGAGCTCAGAACAAACTTGAATTAACCTGTGTTGTAAAAGCACTTCAAAGTAAAACCTGTACAATGAAAAAATTATTCTCTCTTCTGTCGCTCCTCCTTGTTGGTGCAACAGCGTTGACCTTAACCGCGCAAGACAACCCATGTGGTGTCGAAGGCGTAGTGATTGAGGCTTCCAATTTCCAATACTCACCATCAACTCTCGACATCGAAGTTGGCCAAACTGTCGTTTGGGTCAACACAGGTGGAACGCACGATGTTAACGCAAGCATGAGCACCATTGGTGAGATGTGGGATAATCCAGAATTCTTCACCTTACCTGCCGTTTCTGGCAACAGTGAAGGTGTATGCATTGGTTCGCACACATTCACGGTTGAAGGAACGTATGATTATGACTGCTCCATCGGCAATCACGCTGCGAACGGAATGGTCGCAACGGTAACTGTAAACCCAACCACACAGAGCAACACCGTAGTGGACATCATCGTAAACAGCGAAGACCACACATTGCTGGAAGCGGCCGTACTCGAAGCAGACCTTGCAGGAGCTTTGAGCGGAGACGGACCTTTCACAGTTTTCGCGCCAACAGACGACGCTGTAACGGCATTGGTGACAGCGTTGGGAATCACTGCTGAAGAATTGTTGGCACTGCCAAACTTGGCTGAAATTCTTCAATACCATGTTGTAGCAGCTACAGCAATGGCAGCTGACCTCAGCGACGGTCAAATGATCACAACCCTATTGGGACAAGATGTGGAAGTGACAATCGGAGATGCGGGTGTTTTCATCAACAACGCCCAAGTCACAGCCGCTGACATTACAGCCGACAATGGTGTAGTGCACGTGATTGACGCAGTGTTGGTACCAGCACCACCACAAACAACAGTTGTAGATATTATCGTCAACAGCCAGAGCCACACAGTCCTTGAAGCAGCTGTCATTTCAGCTGATTTGGCAGGAACGCTAAGCGGTGACGGTCCCTTCACTGTCTTCGCACCAACAGATGATGCTTTCGCCACTCTTTTAGAGGCGTTGGGTTACACAGCTGAAGAGTTGTTGGCTTATCCTGGTCTCACGGACATTCTTTTGCACCACGTAGTGGCAGGCACAGCAATGGCCGCAGACCTTAGCGATGGTCAGATGATCACCACCCTGCTCGGACAAGATGTGACAGTTACCATCAACGAGATGGGAGTGTTCATCAACAATTCGATGGTAACGGTAGCAGACATTGTTGCTGACAATGGAGTGGTGCACGTCATTGACGCGGTTCTTGTACCAGCTCCAGCTCAAACAACAACGGTTGTTGACATCATTTTTGAGAGCGAAGTGCACACAATGTTGGAAGACGCACTTATTGCTACAGACTTGGTAGGTGCGTTGAGCGGAGAAGGTCCTTTCACAGTATTCGCTCCAACCGATGAAGCGCACATGGCTTTGATGGCAGCCCTTGGTATTACGCTTGAAGAGTTGTTGGCTTACGAAGGTTTGACAGACGTTTTGCTCGGCCATGTGGTAGAAGCTCTAGCGCTGTCAACAGATCTTGCTGACGGACAGGAAATCACCACCATGTTGGGTGCTGATGTTCTGGTCACGATCACAGGAGACGGTGTTTTCATCAATCAAGCGCAAGTCATTGTTGCTGATCTTGTTGCTGACAACGGAGTGGTTCACGTCATTGATGCGGTATTGATTCCTGAAGACGACGAAGAGTTGCCAGAGACAGTTGTGGACATCATCGTCGAGAGTGAGGTGCACACGTTGTTGGAGTTGGCTGTAGGAGCTGCTGGTTTGGTGGATGCTTTGAGCGGAGAAGGTCCATTCACAGTTTTCGCTCCAACCGACGATGCAGTCGTTGCTTTGACAGCAGCATTGGGCATCACAGCGGAAGAATTGCTTGCATTGCCAAACTTGGGTGAAATTCTCCAATACCACGTGGTTGCGGCGGAGGCTTATTCAGATGATTTGAGCGACGGTCAGACTTTGACAACATTGGAGGGGTCGGACGTAACAGTGAGCATCAGTGATGCTGGTGTTATGATCAATGAAGCGATGGTAATCATTGCTGATTTGGAAGCAGACAACGGTGTTGTTCACGTCATCGACGCAGTTCTTATCCCAACGGTAACAAACGTTTTGGAGACAGCAACGATTGAATTTAGCGTCTACCCAAATCCAGCATCAAATGGCGTTTTGAACGTTCAAGGTGCATGGGGTTCCAACGCTGCAATCCAAATTTGGAATGCAGCTGGACAATTGGTGCAGACAGAACAAACCACACAAAACCAGCACGTAATTTCTACGGAAGGTTTGAGCAGTGGTTTGTATACGGTACGCGTGCTTTCAGGCACGAACAGTGGTCAAAAGATGTTTTTGGTTGATTAATTCTCAGACCGACTAACTGCAAAGCGGGCCATCCTTGGATGGTCCGCTTTTTTGTTGCTCAATAAATTGTTGCCAAAACAAAACGCAATGCAGCTTAACTCAGAATGTTTTTGAGTGCATGGTTGAGTGTCGGAAACTCAAAATCAAAGCCTGTAGCCAGTATGCGGCTTGAATCGATGCGATGCGATGCAAGGAGAATGGCACTCATTTCACCAAAGACCAGACGCAAAACAAATTCAGGAACGTTGGGAGCTAAAAAAGGGCGTTTCATGCCATGCGCCAATGAGCGCGACATCTCGAGGTTGGTGACGGGTTCTGGTGAGGTCGCATTGTAAACGCCTTCGCATTCCTCATGGGAGACTGTCCAATCCAACATCCTAACGATGTCTTCAATGTGAATCCAAGACTGCCAATGTTTTCCACTACCTATGGCCGAACCCAGGCCGAAGTTGAAAATCGGTTTCAGCTTACCGAGGAATCCGCCACTTGGGGCCAGAACCAATCCTATGCGCAAAGAAATCGTTCTCATTCCCAAATCTTGAAAGCCGATCAATGCTGCTTCCCATGCTTCCGTGACTTCGCCGATGAAGCCGTTGGCACGGCTGACTTGTTCTGCTTGAATTTCATTCGAACTGGGGTACCAGCCCACTGCGCTTGCGCCAGCAATGATTTTTGGTCTCTCTGATTCTGGTATGCGCTTCAGAGCATTGAGCAGGACCAATGCGGTATCCACTCGGCTATCGATGATGGTGCGCTTGTATGCAGGTGTCCATCGTTCGGCGATTGGCGCTCCAGCAAGATGAATGATGGCGTGAGCTCCGCTCAGTGCAGCGTCTGGAATTTCTTGAGTGCTCGGATTCCATTGGAAATACTCAATTGATGTTGAGTTTAAAAGCTTCGTGTTCCGAGTCAGAATCCGCAATGTGTAGCCTTTTTTCAAGAAGAATTGAATGGCCTGCTGGCCAATGAGGCCTGTACCTCCTGTGATTGTAATTGACTTTTGGCTCATGATGCAACAACCGAAGCGGTACGCAAGTTGTTTAAATAGCGTGATGAAAAATTCCTTACCTTTTAGGAGAGGATCAATACCAGGAATAAACTGATAATGAGAAATATAAGCTATAAAAATCGCGAAAGTGGTCACCTTCTTTTGACATTGTTGATGTTTTTTTTGGTTGCCACTTCTGACGCACAATCGCCGTGCATCGACGGCATGGTCAACGGATTTCCATGTGAGCGTATGGAGTTGATGTCTCAAATGTCCAATGAAGACCTTTTAGGAACGGGCTCCAATGATGTCTGGGGTTGGGCGGATCCGGTCACAGGTGTTGAATATGCGCTAGTTGGGGAACGTGAGGGACTTGCGATTGTGGATTTATCGGATCCTCTAAGTCCTTTCTTGGCCGCATTCATGGCGACACAAACCAGCAGCAGCACGTGGCGCGATATGAAAGTTTATGCCGACCATGTCTATGTCGTCTCTGAGGCCAATGCGCATGGGTTGCAAATTTTGGATTTGAACCAATTGCGGGATTTGACTGAATACCCAGCTCTTTTAGATCCAACAAAACATGTGGATGTTTTTTCTGACGCTCACAATTTGGTCATCAATGAAGATGCTGCAATGCTTTTTGCCGTTGGAACCAACTTAGCGAGCGGTGGATTGGTGGCATTCGACATCAGTGATCCGGATGATCCCATATTGGTGGGAGATTATGCAGAAGCGGGATACACACATGATGCGCACGCAGTTATTTACAATGGTCCAGATGAAGCGCATCAGGGTCATTCGCTGGTCTTTGCTGCAAATGCCAATAAACTGGCCATTGTCGACGCTACCGACCCAACGGACATTTTTTCAATTAGCATTGCCAACTATGATTATTCTTATACCCACCAATGCTGGCTGACAGAAGATCATCGCTATTTGATTTTAGGCGACGAAACGGATGAACAAAATCAAGGCATTAACACACGCACGCTCATTTGGGATGTGCAAGATTTGGAAGAACCCGTGCTCATTGGAGAACACTTTTCAGATGGCACAGCGATTGACCACAACCAATACGTGGTTGGAAACCTATTGTACCAGGCAAATTATGCTGCGGGTCTGCGGATGTTATCACTGACAGATGTGTCAGACGGGGAGCTCACCGAGATTGGTTTTTTCGATGTTTATCCAGAAGACGATGCTCCCGTATTTACAAATGGGTCTTGGTCAACGTATCCTTATTTTGAATCAGGTTATGTTGTGGTCACTTCTCGTTTGGATGGCATTTCCATCGTTCGTCCACAGTTCATGAATTTGAATCCCGTTGCCTCGCAAGTCTGCTTCGACCAGCCGATGGCGATTCAGTTGACGGTGCTTGACGGTTTGTTGCCACCGTTTGAGTTGGAAATTTCAGGTTTACCTGAGGGATTGACGGTGAATGGGTTTGAGGAGAATATGGATGCTCCCGGGTCTTTCGCATTTACGATAACGGGCTTGGAAAATGCCGCTGGGAATGTTTCTTTTTCCGTTGTTTTAACCTCAGAACTGAATCAAGTGTCCGAATCGATGCAATTCGATGTGGATCTCGGAGAAGCGTGGTACGCAGATGCGGACGGCGACGGTTTCGGAGATTCGGACGTCATGGTCCAAGCATGTGAATCTCCAGAGGGATACGTGCAGAACACCAGCGATTGCAACGACTCGAATGCTCTTGTTTATGATGGTGCAGATGGCACTGGGCAGGGACTTGATAACAATTGCAACGGTCAAATTGAACCCAGTGAGGAAGGGGGGTGTCCGGCTGACTTTAACGGTGACGGATCAATTTCGGTAGCCGATTTGTTGGTGCTTCTGGGTGACTTCGGATGCACTTCCAATTGCTCCGCTGACTTGAATGGGGACGGGGTAGTGAACGTCGGTGATTTGCTCGGATTCCTCGGAGTCTTCGGAGAAGACTGCCCTTGAACCTACTCAGATTCAAGGCGTTTTCTTGCTGTTTTCTTGTTGTTCCACCATTCGAGCATATGCTCCTCCTGCCCGTGTGAGTTCGTCTGGTGTCCCTTCCTCAACGAGTTCACCATGATCGAGCACCAGCACATGGTCGGCGCCTCTGATGCTGGAAATGCGATGTGAAACCATCAAAACAGCAGTTTCATTTCCTTGGCTGCGAATGGATTGAAGGATGGCTTCTTCGGTCTCGGTATCGACGGCTGAAAGGCAATCGTCTAAGATGAGCAACTTGGGCCTTCGAATAAGTGCTCGTGCGATTGAAATCCTTTGCTTCTGTCCTCCACTGAGATTGACACCACGTTCGCCAAGTAGGGTGCTATACTTTTGCTCAAATCCTTCGATGTTGTGCGCCACGTGCGCTTCTTCTGCAGCATTTTGAACATCGTTCATTACGGATTCTTGTTCTGGCAAGCCAAAGGCGATGTTTTGCTGGATGGTATCCGAAAACAAAAAGACATCCTGTGGAACATAGCCAGTCTCACCTCGAAAGTTATCCAACGGCCAATTTTTGAGTGGCAATCCGTCAAATAAAATCTGGCCTTTCAGAGGATCAAAGATGCGCATTGCCAGCTGTGCCACAGTTGATTTTCCGCTTCCTGTTCTTCCTGTAACTGCCATAATTTTCCCTGGCTTTAATTCAAAACTGAGGTTTTTGACAGCTTCGATTTTGGTGTCTTGGTAGGTGTAGGACACATTGTCAAATGCCAATCCGATTGGTTGAAGTGGTGGCGCCCCAACAGGCATTTTTTCGGGGGCTTGAATGGCAGGTTTAGCCTCCATGAAGTCATTGATGCGCCGCATTGATGCTTCTGCCTTTTGAACCAGTGACGTCACCCAGCCAACAGAGGCAAATGGCCAAGTGAGGAGGTTTACGTAAAAGACAAATTGAAAAATATGTCCAACTTCCAACTCGCCGGACATGACGCGCAGACCACCCACGTATACGGTGAGAATCGTGCTCAATCCCACAAGGAGAACAATGATGGGCATGAACAATGCTTCTGTTTTTACAAGCCTGAGAACAGATCCTTTGTAGTCGTCTGCAATCGCAGTGAAACGTTGGCTAGCATCTTGTTCTCGTTGAAATGATTTCAGCACTCGAATTCCAGCGATGTGCTGCTGCACGAAAGTGCTCAGGCCGCTTTGCCTCTTTTGAACGGCTTCGCTTTGTACGTTGATTCGAGTGCTCACAAAGTAGATGGCCACGGACATCAAAGGCAAGGGCAAAAGAGCAAATAGGGTCAGCTTCCAGTCGATGTACGCCATCACACTGACGACAAGGAAAATGAGCATGGCTAGGTTGATTGTATACATGATAGCTGGTCCGAGATACATCCGAACCTTGCTCACATCCTCGCTGATTCGATTCATCAAATCGCCGGTATCATTTTTGCGGTAAAAAGCAGCATCCAACCGCTGGTATTGATCGAAGATTTCCCCTTTCAGATCAAACTCAATTCGACGTGACATCACGATAATTGTCTGCCTGGTGAAAAAGAGAAACGTGCCTTTGATGAGATATGCGAGCAGGAAAAGTCCCGCTTGAAGTGCTGCGATTTTACCCATCCATTGAAGGACATCACGTTTCGAGCTTGCTTTCTTCGGCGCTTCAAGAACATCGCCCGTCCATTGTTGCAAATTGCTCAGTGTTTTTGGGTACGAAATAGGAGGGGCCGCCTCAAATACATCGCTAGCGGCACGGCCCTCCCTTAGCGGGCTGAGAAAAATTGAATCGGCATCTCGAAGCGCATTCACTCCTTCCCCAATGAGTGCAGGAGCAAAAACAGCAAAAACGTTGGTGAAAAAGATGAAAATGACCCCTCCTAAGAGCAGGTAGGGGTATTTTTTGAAATACGGATTGAGCTTCAGCAGTTCGCGCATGGACTCAGAAGTTGAAATTCCATGTCACGGACGGAATGATGGGGAAGAGGCTCACCTGATTTGCCTGCAGGTCGAATGTCCCTTCGTTCAGGTTTCCTTCGTTGCTGAAGTAGATGAAATACGGATTCATTCGGTTATAAACGTTGTAGAATCCGAAAGTCCAGCTAGATTCTACGCGAATGTCGCTGTTTTTTTTCTTTTTCTTCGCCTCCTTCTTGGCCTTGTTCGGGGTGAGGGTTGCACTGATGTCCGCGCGATGATAGGAAGCCATGCGATAACCATTTCGTGTCCCGTAAACGTCAGTGATGCGACCTTCGAAGACATAGCGCTGCGCGGGCAGCGTCAAGGAGTTACCTGTAGCGTAAACAAAGGCGGCTCCGATTCGCCATTGGTCATTGATTTTCCAATCTGCCACAACACTCAGGTCATGCCTGCGGTCATACTTCGACGGGAAGATCAATCCGTTGTTCAAGTCATCAAATTCCCGTTCAGTCTTGCTCCAAGTGTATCCAATCCAACCGGTGAAATTTCCTCGTCGTTTTTTCAAGAAGAACTCTAGACCGTAGGACCAGCCTGAACCAAAAACGAGGTTGTTGTCAACGTTGTTGTTGATGTTGTCTTCGGGTCTCGAATTCTCCCCGTATGCCACGAGCCCTTCGAGGTCTTTCCAATAGCCTTCGATGGATGCTTCCCACATGTTTTCCTCTCCGAGATCTGTGAAATAGCCCAAACTCATTTGTTGTCCCCACTGGGGTGCGACCCGATCTGAACTTGGAATCCAGATGTCTCCAGGGAGGGATGTGGTGCCCAAAGATGTGAGGTGGATGTATTGGTAATTTTGGCTGTAGCCCGCTTTTATACTGGATTTTGGGCCTGACTTGTAACGAACTGCAAGCCGAGGCTCGAAGCCATTGTAAAACTGAACCAATTCACCAGGTGCAAAATAAGTGGGGGCTTCTGTTTCGATGGGCGCCAAAGGGTTTGGCATGCCATAACGTGTGAACGGTCCAACATGCCAAAATCCCGACCAACGGAGACCACCGTGAATCCGGAGGCGCTCGGTGAGATCAAAATCATCTTGGAGGTAAATGCCCGTCTCATGGCTGAAGGTTTGCTCTGACTCGCCAGTGTCAAATTCCGTGTCTCCGCTGCGTGCTGTGAAGTCGGTCGGAATGAAGTCGTGATGCACGTAATCGATTCCCGTTTTGATGGAATGTCTCAGGTTGGGGTACCAGCTCAATTCTGCTCTGCTCGCCCAATCCTTGATTCCGCTTTCGAAGCCAAATTCAAATTCTTCCTGGCCAGCAATGAATGCAAATTCATACGAGCTGTAGGTTGTGCCAACATTGAGGAACATCTTATCATTAACGATCCGATTCCAGCGCAGCGAACCCATGGCATTGCCCCAAGGTATGCGTGTTGAAAAGCCGGCATCTGCGCTGTTAAAGCTGAAGACATCCTGCCCGAAGTATCCGGATAAAAAAAGCTGATCTCTGTCGCTGAGGTGCACATTTGCTTTGGCGTTGAGGTCGTAGAAATAGTAGCCAGTGCCTTCAAAAGCGCTGCCTTTAAGGGCAGGCTTTGTCAGGGCATCAATGTAGGTGCGGCGCCCAGAAAGAATGATGCTGCTCTTGTCTTTTTGGAGCGGTCCCTCCACGGTGAGTCTGGAACTGATCAAACCCAAACCACCCGCTGCTTTCCATTCCTTGCTATTGCCTTCTTTCAAACCTATGTTCAAAACAGAGGATACCCGCCCACCATACTCCGCGGGCATCGCACCTTTGATCAATTCAACATTTTTAATGGCATCGGCATTGAAGACGCTAAAAAACCCGAATAAATGTGACGCATTGTAAATCGTCGCGTCATCAAGAAGTATGAGGTTCTGATCAGGACCACCGCCGCGAACATAGAATCCAGAATTGCCTTCGCCTGCACTCGAAACTCCGGGGAGAAATTGCAGCACTTTGAGCACGTCGACTTCCCCGAGAAGTGCTGGCAATGCCTTGATCTGTTCAATGTCCACAGACTCTAGTCCCAAATCAGTGCTCTGGGTGCGGTTGCTTTTTTCACCAACTACAGTGGCCTCTTCAAAGGCGACAACAGCAGGCCGCAATTCAAAGTTTTGAGCACTGGATTCGCTCAGTTTCAATTGCACTTCCAATGGTTGATAGCCAATGAAGCTGACCCGGATTGTCTGTTCTCCTGACGGCAAAGTCAAGCTGAAAAAGCCATAAGCATTGCTCGAGGTTCCCCGGGCCATTCCATCGGGAATCACATTGGCTCCAATGATGGTTTCTCCCGTTGCGGCATCTGTGATTTTTCCGCTCAAGGTTACCGAGGATTGTGCAAAAGAGAAAGAAGCGGAGAGACTCAGAAAAAGCCAAAGGGCTAGGCGAGCAAAGGGTGCAGAAAGTGGCGCGAGAAACATGTGGGTAAATTTACCTTGTGCAGTGGATAGTCAGCGATAGAACAGATGGAATTCGCAATTGTTGGGAGTTACCTTGCAAATGTGAAAAAGCGCATATTTCCTGACTTTTCGTGGTGCTTGATGCTTGCTGTTTTGTTCTGCACAGCATGTGCGTCGGATGCCTCAGACGATGCTCGCGTTTTTCGGTACAACGAGAGTGCAAATTTGTCTTCGCTTGATCCTGCTTTTGCGCGCACACTTGAGCCGATGTGGGTGGTTGATCAACTGTTTGATGGATTGGTTGAGTTGGATGAAAATTTGGAAGTGAAGCCTTTGATCGCTGAACGGTTTGACTTGGACTCGAGCGGCCAAGTTTGGACATTTTATTTGCGCGATGACGTTCGTTTTCATGCGACTGATGGCGTCCCGGGCTTGGAGGATGGACGTCCCTGTAAGTCACATGATGTCGTTTACTCACTGAACCGATTGCGCGACCCGAGTGTGGCGTCGAGTGGTGCTTGGATCCTTGACGCTGTTGATTCAGATGCTATCGGCCAAGGCATCATCGCGTTGGGAGATAGCGCAGTTCAAATCACATTGAAAGCTCCGTTTCCACCGTTTCTGGGCCTGATGAGCACAGTTTATGCCAATGTTGTGCCCGTTGAGGCTGTGGAGTTTTTCGGGGTTGACTTTCGTTCACATCCCATTGGGACGGGCCCGTTTCAACTGGCGTGGTGGATGGAGGATGTGGCGTGCGTGCTGCACCGGAATCCCCATCATTGGGAGCGAGACGAAACGGGACAAGCATTGCCGTATTTGGAAGCTGTTCACATCAGTTTTGCGTCAGATATGGGTGCTGAATTCCAAGGGTTAAAGCAAGGTAAATTTGATTTTATGAGTGGATTGCATCCGGCATACATGAATGAGTTATTGGATGATTCTGGGAATTTGAACGCGTCTTATTCAGCGAACATTCGACTCGAAACTGTGCCGTTTTTGAAAACAGATTACATTGGATTTTACACTGAAACGGATGTGGAAGTAGGTTGGAAGCCCTGGCAGGACAAATCTGTTCGGCAAGCACTTTCTGCGGGCATTGATCGGGTTTCCATTGCACGCAACCTCCGCCGCGGAGCCGTGATGCCCTCAGAATCGTTTGTTCCTCCTGTTTTACTGGGAACGGATGCTGAGACGCCTTCGTTTTCGGAGGAATTTCCTCTTCGTGTGGAATGGGCGATTGCGGTGTTGGATTCTTTGCGCTCGGTTCACCCAGAACCTTGGCCAACCTTGCGCATCAGCACCACTTCGGACTACACAGATCTGTGCGCCGCCCTGCAGTTTCAATGGGGGCTGTTGGGGCTCGATGTTGCCATTGATGTGGTGTCTGCAGCTGCCCATCGTGAGCGTGTTGCCACTGGAAAAGCATCGTTGTTTCGAAAATCATGGTTGGCGGATTATCCGGATGCCGAGAATTTCCTCGGTTTATTTCACTCCCGAAATTTTGCCCCATCAGGTCCGAACTATTCCCACTTTTCCGACGCGAAGTTTGACGCGATGTTCGAACAGGCTATGATTACGACCAATGCACAAGAACGGCTTGAGATTTACCGGAGTATGAATGAGCGCATCAGTCAGTTTATGCCGGTCATTCCTCTTTTTCATGATCAGGTCACACATTTCGTGCGGAACGACGTGATGGGTTGGAAGGTGAGTCCTGTGAACCGATTGGATTTGAGAGAGGTTCGGAAGAAAGGAGCTCAATAGCATAATTGAAAGAGCATCATTCATGCTGAAGTACCTATCTTTTCGGGAGCAAAATCAATGAAATTCATGCTTCGAATCGATTGCCACACCCATATTCTTCCCCGACACATGCCTCGATGGACTGAGCGCTTTGGAGGAGGGAAATTCATACATCTTGAAGATGGCTCGAGTTCATCCTCTGCTAGAATGATGCAGGGGACTCGATTTTTTCGTGAAGTTGAAGCCAATTGTTGGGACGCTCAGCTTCGAAAAGCTGAATACGCAGCGCTGGGAACACAGGTGCAAGTGGTGTGCACCATTCCGGTGATGTTCAATTATGATGCTCCGACTGATCAGTCTCTGCAAATCGCTCAATTCTTGAACGATCACATTGCCGAGCTGGTGGAGGCGGATCCACGGCATTATGTGGGTCTTGCAAGCGTTCCTATGCAGGATGCTCAAGCCGCGATCAAGGAATTGAAGAGATGCAAGTCGATGGGACTGCGAGGGGTTCAAATCGGATCAAATATCAATGATTTGAATCTTTCCGAAGAACAGTTTTTTCCATTCTTCGAGGAATGTGCCAACTCAGGCATGGCCGTAATGATTCATCCGTGGGACATGATGGGGAAGGATCAAATGGAGAAGTACTGGCTGCCTTGGTTGGTGGGAATGCCTGCTGAAACAGCGCGGGCCGCAAGCTCCTTAATTTTTAGCGGAACATTGGAACGGCTGCCAAATCTAAGGGTGATGTTCAGCCATGCTGGTGGTTCCTTTTTGACAACTTTGGGCCGATTCGAACATGGCTTCAATTGCCGTCCAGACTTGGTCGCCATTGACAATCCCGTAAACCCTCGGGAATACCTCGGGAAATTTTGGATTGACAGCATCACCCACGATGCCGATCTTCTTCGTTATGTGCTTGCGCTTCAGGGATCGGACAAAATTTGCATGGGCTCAGATTATCCTTTTCCGTTGGGTGATTTGGAACTGGGCGCGTACATGATGGATATGGGTTTAAGCGAATCGGAATTGGAGAATTTATTTTGCAATGCGGCGCTTCGATGGCTTGATTTGGATCGAGCCCAGTTCGATTGATGGTCAAAGCGCCTAAAACTCGAAATCTCCGAGCAACCCTTTGGTTCGTGTTTATGTTTAAATCGTAGAAGCACCCGTGGATGGATTCGGAAGAAGTAGAATTGATTGAACGATGTAAGAAAGGTCATGCTGATGCGCAGCGTCGTCTTTATAGTCGTTACAGCCCACTCTTATTTGCAGTGGCACTGCGCTATTCCAACACCCGCCACGATGCCGAAGACATTGCTCAAGACGCTTGGGTCAAGGTTTTTCGTTACCTCAAGTCTTTCAGTGAAAACAATAGTTTCGAAGGTTGGTTGCGACGAATTGTGGTAAACACGGCAATTACCCACTACCGAAGGCAAAAAAAACACACGTATCACGTTGATATTGACGAGGTCTATGCAACCCCTAAGGACTTGGAAGCGTTCAAAGAAACAGACTACAACAAAGAAGAAATCGAAAAGGCCATAAATGCGTTGCCGAAGGGTTACGCAACAGTGTTTAAAATGTATGTCATAGAAGGGTTCAAGCACAAGGAGATAGCGGAAACGCTGGGCATCGATGTGAACACTTCGAAAAGTCAATTGAGCCGAGCGCGTCGAGCGCTTCAGGGGACATTGATCAACATGGCACGAATAGCTAAAAAGAGTGATGGGAATCAATAAAGTGGATCAATACGTAAAAGGGATGTTCGCAGATGAGGCGATTCAGCCGCCAAAAGGCGCTGAAAACGCCTTGTTTGAACGCATGGACAAAATCCGATCTCGCAAACGTCGAGCTCGGATTTTCGGTTCCGTTGCCCTGGTTTGTTTCGCATACTGGGGGAGTGCCACGTTGTTCGAAAATCCTGAAGTTGCCTTTTCAAATTCCGAACAAGTAGAAGCAAATCCAGCTGACTTATCCGCTTTAGATGCCGATGAGTTGGCCAATGAAATGCCGGTAATTGCGAATGAAGAGCCGATGGAGTCAAATCAATCAGAAGCGATTCCTTCGGTGGAGGCGCCTTCCGATTCACGTTTGGCGGCTCCGGCAATGACAAACGCTCAGCCAGCAGAAGTCCAGCAAGGTGATCGCAAGGGTGCATTGGAGCCGATTGATGTTTTGCCAGCTTCACCCGCATCTCATGCCATGTCCGACAAGGCCTTGCGTGAGGCGGAAGAGGAAAGATGGGTAATGCCTGCCGTTGTGAAGGTCAAAGACTAATTTGCACCGGCAATGCGTCGGTTTCACAAACAAATTTCAAGGCAAAGCTCGAAAGAGCGATGGCGCAATCGAGTGACCTCGGTAGCAATCTGCTTGGTCGCTTTTGGCACCACGTTGCCGTTGCATGGGCTTGAACCTCTTGTGCGGGACTCGATTCGTGTTGATGGCCGCGTGGTGCTGGTCGATGCTCAAGTCCAATTTGATTCTTTGAATCGATTCAAAAACAAGGGGGTCGCTGCAGACTTTTTTCGCAGAATGTATGCGGACTTGTCCCGCAGCAGCACCGGTATTTCATTGGAAACTCATCTTGGGGTTGGCCAAGGGACATTGGAGGGGCCGAGTTGGAAGGGTTGGACGGGTCAATATGACGCATCCCAATCCTTGGGACTGCAAAAACCACTGAAGTCTTTTGACGCAAGAGGGCTTAAACGCAATGGTTGGCGTTGCACCATGGATGGTCAGGTGCTTTTCTTGGTGCAACAATTTGGAGGCATGGACCTTCTGCAAATTCCAGATTCTGTCATCGGATTCATTCCCCAAGGCGAACGTCAGGATTGGTCAGCCGTAACGTACAAGCGTTATTCGAATGGCATCGAAACGGATACTGTGCCAATGGTGGCGCTGCGCAACGTTGTTTTTTCCACGGCATTGCAGTTGGGTTTTTCCTTAACCCACCGTTTGGGATGGAACGTTCGGATTTACGCCGGCGCAATGCTAAATTGGCAGTCGGTCGACCGTGTGCAACTTGAAAAGCCTGAAATCGGGGGAGTCCCATGGCGCCTTCGTTCAGCGGATGCTCGGCAAATCCTGCCCGTTACAGGTTTGGAAGTTGGGAGGATACTCTTTGAGTCAAACGCTTGGAAATGGTCCGCCCATGGCTCGGTAAAAGTCATGCCGAATTCGATTCAAAATCATTGGATTGGAATAGGATTAAGTGCTACCGTAAAGCCAGAGCTGTGAAGTATATTCTGTAACCGAATTGATTTGAAATTCATATCTTGTGAAAAGTATGCGAAACACCCACCTTCATTTGAGAGCAATCGTCGGACTTGGCTTTATGGCAGTTTCGATGCTTGGCGCGTCCCAGACGGTTCTGAATGGTGGTTTCGAGCAGGTCAATGACTACCCGTCAATGCCAGGAGCGATTGAGCTTGCCGATCATTGGCTTAACATCAGTTCTGCATCAAATGCACCAGACTTGTTCCACGTTCTCGGCTCTGACGCAGGAGATCTGCCTGAGACGCCGGTCGCTGTGGTGATGCCTTTTCAAGGGATGGCCATTGCGGGTTTTTCACCTTACAACATCCTCAACGATGGTCGCAGACAATACTTGGGCGGTTCATTCAGTGATGCGCTAATCGTTGGACAGCGCTATCAAATGACGCTGAATATGACCAATGGTGAGATTACCGCATTTTCCAATGCGGGACTTGGCCTTGCTGGTTTGGGAATGCGATTTTCGAACGGTCCGATGGAGCAACCAGGAGTTGGGGCGATTGACGTTGAGCCGCATTTTGACTACACCCCTGTCTTTTATAACCGCGAGTGGCAGCAGATTTCATTCAATTTTGTAGCGCAGGAACCATGGACGCACTTCACATGGGGTTTGTTTGGAAATGAGCCAGGAGACGTGACCGAGGAACACGGCGAAAACCCGACCAAAGTTTACTGCTTTGTGGATGGTTTTTCCTTGGAGCCATCAGCTGAAATGGGGTCCGATGAAGATGATTCAGTTCGCGGTCCTGAAGCTAAGCCCAGTGTTTCCAATGTTGATTTGGATGAGGATCCACACTGGTTTGTGCCCAGTGCATTTACCCCCAACGGAGATGGCGATAACGATGTGTTCGGACCTGTTTGCGAAAATGTTTTGATCCAATCGTTCGAAGTTTACTCACGGTGGGGCCAAATGATTTTTTCCGGATCAGGCAATGATGTGGGGTGGGATGGAGCAAACAGTGAAGGAGCCCCATTGGAATCCGGTTCCTATGTTTGGCGCCTAAACGTGATCGACCCAGAGGGCCAGTTGTTGTCCAAATCTGGGTCTTTGTCTTTGATTCGCTAAACACTTCTTGATACTTCCATGAGTTTTTCCACTGCTCAATTCGCTCAGGCGGATGCATTGAAAACAAATTCGCCAGCTTCCGAATGGACGCAGCGTCCTGAATCTCTGCAACAATTTTGGAGGTGGGGAGGCAATTGGTCAGGCATTCAGAAACGATTGCGCGCTCCTTTGCAACTTGATCTCGACCGTCGGCAACGTGTAGCCAGTGCAATGCGCAGGCAATACGAGAATGATCAGGTGCCTGTTTCACGAGCTCTGGATATTTTTGAACAAGGGGCTCATGTCGTGACCACGGGACATCAGTTGCAAGCAGGCGGTGGTCCCGCTTACTTCCATTACAAGATTCTTTCGGCAATTCGATGGGCACAGCGCCTCAACGCCGAGGGAGAGAAGGCCGTTGCTGTTTTCTGGATGGCTTCAGAGGATCATGATTTCGAAGAGATTCAATCCACGTTTGGCACGGTTGGAGGCGACTTCAAGTGGGAGCCTGCTGGTGTTGAACAAAAAGGGCCAGTTGGAGAGTTGCTTTGGGATGAGCATGCTGAAAGAGCATGGCATGCTTGGGCGGATGACAATAAGATCGCTTCCCCAGAAAAGCATTTACGAACCATGACTTTAGCTGCTCGCGTGCGCAAATGGGTCTCAGAATGGTTTGGACATTTAAACATTTTGGTCATCGATGGTCATGACCCTGAATTGAAGGCCATGGCGATGCACTTGTGGCAAGCGGAATGGGAGAACGAAGGCATTGGAAGCACTGTTCGAAAAACTGCAGATCGATTTCAAAAAAAGGTAGGTGAAGTTCAGATTCAGCCTCGGGACAACAATTTGTTCGTTTTAACGGATGAAGGAAAACGTCAACGCGCGGATCGGTGGATTGATGCAAATGGAGAAGAAGCCTGGAGGTCGTTACGTCCAGATCAAAATTCGCCCAATGTTGCGTTGCGTCCGCTCTATCAAGAATTCTTATTGCAGAGCATCGCTTTCATCGGAGGCCCTTCTGAAGTGAGCTATTGGATGCTCCTTGGTGATGCATTCGAGCTACATAATGTGCACCCTCCAGCGCTTTTGGTCCGCGACGGAGCATTGGTTTTGAATGAAGGTGCATCCGAAGTGTGTGAGTTGATGTCGTGGAACCCCACCAAGCCGATTTTGCGTGGAGAAGATGCCGTCAATGCCTGGGCAGATCAATTCTTGCAGAATGAAGGTGATTTGATGTTGCACTTTGAGCGTTGGTCTGAAGCCTTGGAGAATTACGCCAAAGGGATTCACGAATCGGCACTTCCAACCACGCGAGCAACGCTTTCGAAGATGGAGAAGGAGCTATTTGCGGTGAAGAAAAAATGGCGAAAAATCATCAAACAGCAGCACCACGAACAATGCACCAAGATTGCTGAAATGTATGATGGGTGGATTTTTCCTAGCGGGATCCCCCAAGAACGGAGGCTCAGTGCGCTGACATTGGTAAATGCTGTGGGCGATTGGTCCGATTTCACGGATCATTGGTGCCAAATACTCGAGCGCGCGGATGAGCCTCAGTTTTTGGTCTTTCAGTGAACAGCTTAAAGGTTGTGGGAGTCGTGGAGTGGAACTATTTTTAGCCGATGAATGATAACACGGAAGCTACGGAGGGTCGCCCAAGTGCGGCAAACGTCGAATTGAAACCTGTCAAAGACGGAGCAGGGCTTGACGCATCGCCTCAACTCCCGTCAGAGATCAAGAACTACATGATCGACATAGATGGAACCATAACGGACGATGTGCCCAATGAGGAGCCGGAACGTATGGCGACTTGTGAACCCTTTCCAGATGCCTTGGAAACGCTCAATCAATGGTATCATGAAGGACATGTGATCACATTCTTCACATCGCGAACGGAGGAACATCGGGCAGTTACAGAGGCGTGGTTAGATAAGCATGGTTTCTTGTACCACGGCCTGCTAATGGGCAAGCCACGTGGTGGAAATTACCACTGGATTGACAATCACATTGTTCGGGCGACGCGTTATCAAGGCACATTTAGCCATCTCGTTAAAGCCAACGCTGAGATTGAGGTCTTCCAGAACGCAAAAGACTAATTTGCCTCTGAGGCCAATTCACTTTTTGAATCCGGAGGACTTTTGCTCCAAGAATCGTTGCAGAATTAGCGCTGCAGCTACAGCATCGAGTGATCCTTTTTCCCTGCGTTTTTTCTTTTTCATTCCGCCTGAAATCGAAGCCTGAACGGCCTCTGCACTGGTGTTGGTCTCATCGACCAAATGCACAGGGTAGTTGGGCCATTTCTTTTTCAGTTGTTTCTGAAAATCAAGAATGAGGTTCGTGCTATGGGTGGCGCCTGTTTGAAGGTTCAAGCCCCATGCATTGGGCAAGCCGAGGGCAAAACCAGCAAAATCAGCCTCTTCAACCAATCGTTCAAGAACATTGATCAGCTCTGATGTTGGTACTGTTTTGAATGGGAACGCCATGAGACCTTGCGCATCTGTGTGCGCAATCCCGGTACGTGCTGCTCCAAAATCGATTCCTATCCATCGGCTCATGCGGCAATTTACGCCGCAGGGCGCTCACAGCGTATCTTCGTGACATGGGATTGGCACGCAATGTAATATTCATCCAAACCGCCTTCATTGGTGATGCGATTTTGGCAACCTCAATGCTCGAATCGTGGCATATTGCGCATCCTCAAGACCACTTGCACTTGGTCGTGCGTTCGGGCAATAAAAGTTTATTTCAAGATCACCCTTTTTTGGCGGGATTACATGTCTGGGAGAAGACTAAAAATCCGTTTTCGCGTTATTTGAATTTACTCAAGCTTGGGCTTAGAATCAGACGTGCAGGGGTTGATGTGCTGGTAACTCCACACCGGCATGTGTCATCAGGAATGATTCGTGTGATGTCGGGGGCTAAAAGCTCGGCGTGTTTTTCGGAGCACCCGATGGCCTGGTTGTTCGGGCATCGTGAGTTGCACGGATTGGGCAATGGTGAACATGAAATTGAAAGGAACCACCGTTTGATTGTTCCTTGGGTGGGCTCAGATAAACCCAGGATGCCCAAGCTTTACGCCCATCAGTGTGCTACAAATGAAGCAGCAGTGCGCTCGTTTGGTGTGGCGGCTCCTTCGAGCCAATGGGCGACAAAGAAATGGCCTTCTGAACACTGGGTGCAATGGCTTGACTTCGAATACGAGCGGTTTCCGCAACGCCAAATTGTACTGATGGGAGGGCCGAATGACCGTTCAGACCTTGAGGACATCAGGCAGCGCAGCTCCCACAACCTATTGGAGATACGAACAGACCTGACTTTGCTTGAGTCGGCTGGTCTCATGGAGAAAGCCTCTTGGGTGGTCACGAATGATAGTGGTCCAATGCACATGGCGAGTGCTTTGAATGTCCCCACGGTGGCCATTTTCTGTTCGACTTTACCGGCTTTCGGATTTGGTCCTTTGGCTGACAAATCAACCATTGTCGAAAAGGCTGAAGAACTCTCGTGCAGACCTTGTGGTGTGCATGGCAAAGCTTCATGCCCAGTAAGACATTTCAAGTGTGGGATGGACGTCTCTCCTCAGCAGGTGCTGACCGCGGTCTCCGCTGTGAGTTCTACCGTGTGAATCACTTCCTTCGGTATCGATGCATCATTGGCTAGCAGCAGCTTCGTCTTGCGACGCGTTCACTCACAAGCAGATCCGGCGCAAAAAATGCGTTCTGCACCGTTTCCTTCCAATCGAATCCAGATGTCCGTTTCCGCATCAATTGTTTCATAATTGTTTCGACGCATCGTGCCATCGGGCAAACGCACTGCGAATCGGATGCTGAGCAATTGATCGTTTTCCCATTGGACCAAATCGTAACGAAATCCAATGTTGTAGTCGTTCATTTCTTTTTGGAGCTCACCCAAGGCTGTTCGTGATGTGGACTGATTGATATGGACGTCCAAATAGTCGGGTTGAACCCCGCTCGATTGTGCAAGACCAAATGCAGCGAAAAGCACAAAAGCGAAAGTGATTGGAAAGCTCTTAAAGATCGATTTCATGTTCCTAATTTAGTGGTTTTTGTTGAATAATACGTGATATCGGTTCATCAAGTGTGGAAAAATAAGTAGTGCCAGATGCGTCCAGAACGGAAGATGTTGAGGCATCTTTGAAGGACAAATAGAAGCCATGCACTTTATCGTTTCAAGCAGTCAATTGCTGCGCCACCTCTCTTCGTTGAGCGGAGTTTTGAACAGCAGCAATACGTTGCCGATTTTGGATAATTTTCTTTTTGAGTTGGGTCCAGGGATTGCCGTGATTTCAGCGAGCGATCTGGAAACGACCATGACCACGAAACTCGAGGTGAAAACCGAGGATACCGGGTCCATCGCAGTCCCTGCAAAAATGCTGCTTGACATCCTCAAGGCTTTTCCAGACATTCCTCTGACGTTTAAAGTGGATGCTTCGACAATGGCCATCGAATTGACGAGTGACGCTGGTAAGTACAAATTGACCGGGGCAAATGGTGACGAATTTCCGCAGGCACCTGCGCTCGAAGACGGCGCCACGATGAATGTTGAAGCGAACACGTTAATTACGGCTATCAATCGCACCTTGTTTGCTGCAGGAAATGATGACCTGCGCCCGGTTATGTCTGGGATTTACTTCGAATTCTATCCGGATAGCGTTCGGTTTGTTGCAACGGATGCTCATCGTTTGGTACGGTATGCTCGTACGGATGTTCAGGCAAGTGCAGGCGCTCAGTTTATTGTCCCGAAGAAGCCACTCAACTTGCTGAAGAATGCGGCGTCGAACGCAGAGAAGGTGACCATGACTTACACGGATTCCAATGCTCGGTTTGAATTTGAGGATGTGACCATCGTTTGCCGCTTGATCGAGGGGAAATATCCCAACTACGAAGCAGTTATTCCGAAGGAAAACCCCAATCGCATGGTGATCAACCGACAAAGTTTTTTGCAAGCGATTCGCAGGGTTTCGATTTTCGCCAACAAGACCACCCACCAAGTTCGTTTAAAGTTAGCAGGCAGTGAGTTGCACGTAAGTGCCGAAGATTTGGATTTTGCCAATGAAGCGAATGAACGCTTGAATTGCAGCTATTCAGGTGAAGACATGGAGATTGGTTTCAACAGCCGGTTTCTCATGGATATGCTCAATAACCTTTCAAGCGCCGAAGTATCATTGGAGATGTCTGCACCGAATCGCGCTGGAATCATCAAGCCTTCCGAGCCTGAAGAGGCTGGTGAGGATGTTTTGATGCTGGTCATGCCTGTCATGCTCAACGCGTAACCAAACGTTTTCGAGTTACCAACCTGGCTAAATCTTACGTGTCTTTCTTTTTGATGTGATAGACGACCGTGGGCGATTTTTCTGAGGTGGAGTGTGTGTGCAGTGTTGCTGTGTAATCTCCATTCTTTTTCAGGGCAATCACATCGGGATGCTCTGGGTGGGCTGTTATCCACCAATCTGGAAGGGGTTCTTGAGCGTCTTCTAAGCTGAAAATAGGCAAATCAGGAAGCGGACCAGTGCGTCGAAAGAGCAATGCGGCAACCAGACCGCTAATCGCTCCTGAAAGATGTCCTTCCCAGGAGATGTGGCCATCGAGTGGCAGCATCCACCAGACCATTCCACCATACAGGAATGCAACCACCAGCGAGACGCGCAGCAGTAACTTCGAATCTCGAATGACACCCGAAACAAACAAAAATGCTGCTAGCGCATAAATGAGACCGCTTGCACCGATGTGGTTTCCTCCTGCAGCGAAAAGCCAGAGTCCGATGCCAGAACTTAAAAACAGCAAGCTCCAAACGCGAATAGCGATGGAGCGGTAGAAGTAGAAAAGCATGCCATTGAGCGTGAAAAACGTCGCTGTGTTGTTCCAAAGGTGTTCGAGGTCACCATGCAGAAAGGGAAAGGTCAAAACTCCAGACCAATCTCGCCATTGACCTGGATGGTTGCCATGTCGCCTCAGATTTAGGGCGTACACTTCGTTGATCCAGTAGGTGCCCCAAATCAAAATGAGGAAAAGCATGGTCGACCAAATGGCATAGAACAGCCTGTTCTGGTCCAGAACGGCTGGATTCCACCGGGCCATGATCGGATTCTTTGACATGCTCACCTCTTAAAGATACGAAAAGTGAACCCCATGCATTCCACAGACCTAATTGGAAAAGTGATTTTTTAACGACTCGTAGCAGCAAAATCAGCGATTAGATTTGGGACCCAAGGAGCGGAAATAATTCCTCGCCAAGAGCAGATCGATATGAGCATTTCTGAAATTCACGCGTTGTTGGCTTTGATGGATGACCCTGACGAAACGGTTTACACGCATGTGCGTGAGCGACTGTTGTCGAAGGGAAAGGAAGTTATCCCATTCGTGGATTCTGTTGCGTCGAGTGAGCAAAATGACGCTCTGATAAACGGTCGGTTAGCACTGCTCAAAGAAGGTTTGCAGCAAACGGACGTAAAAGAAGCACTTCGGGCATGGATGGACGAAGGAGGCATGGACTTGTGGAAAGGCGTCGAGTTGGTGCATTCCGCCGTGGATTCTTCGTGGAATGTGGCGCAATCAAATGGTTTGTTCGAGGCTCTGAAAAAAGAGATTTGGTTGGAGTTGAATGAAGAACAAACGGCACTTGAGCAAGTCCGAATCCTAAACCACGTCTTTTTCAGTTTGCACAACATGGAAAGCGTGCGGAGATTGCCGCATGTCCCCATGGAAGCCCTTCCAAGTGGTGTGCTGCAAGAAAAGAAAGGCAATCCTATTGGATTGGGGATTTTGTACCTCGCAGTGGCTCAGTCCCTCGGGATTCCATTGCGCGGAGTGAACTTGCCCAATCATTTCATTCTCGCATACTGCGATGTGGCACATGTGGATGATCCTCTTGCGACTAAAGGTCAGTCAGGAATCTTGTTCTACATCAATCCCTACAGCCACGGTTCAGTAATTGGAGTGGACGATGTGTCAGAATTTCTAGTCGGTGTCGGTGAGGGCGACTCTGTCCATCAATGGCGACCATCACATCCGATGGAGATCATACAAAGGTTGGTTCGAAATGTCGCGTTTGCAACGAGAGAGGCCAGTGGAGAGGAGCGTTCGAAACGATTCCTAGATCTCTTTGAGCCTTTGCTCTCAGCGTTTGAGAATACGCAGCAACGTTCGGGCGATTACCCGCCCATCCGTGAATAAGTTGGACCGATTGGCGTAAGCTACTTGTGCGAGCACTTTTCGGGGCAAAATGACCGTGCAATAGTGCGCTTCCGGATCATCAACGGATTCCAATTCCGCACCTTCATCGAATGCATCTATGCTGGCTGGATCGGTCAGTCCGGGCTTCACTTTGAGAGCCTCGAGCATTTTTTGGTCGTACAAAGCCACGTACTTGGCGACTTCTGGTCGCGGTCCCACAATACTCATTTCACCCACCAATACATTCCACAGTTGGGGCAATTCGTCCAATTTTGTGCGCCGCAGCCAATGTCCTGATCGCGTGATTCGCTGATCATTGTCGCCAACGGTTATCAGTGGTCCTGAGGCGTCTGAGCGCATGGAACGAAATTTCAATAAATCAAAAGATTTCCCGTCTTTCCCAATGCGTGTTTGCCGGAAAAAAGCACCGCCTTTGGTTTCTTTCCAAACGACAAATGCGATGATGAACAAGAGGGGGAGTAAAACAACCAAGGCAATCAGAGCGCTCATAATATCGAAGGCACGCTTAATCATGCTTCAAGATGTTTTCGATAAAAGTGGCAGCAATGTCGCGGATGTAGTGCACGTCATCCAAGGTCATCTGGAGGTGCAATGGCAGGCTGATTAGGCCTTCAAAAGCTTCGGCACTGTTTGGATAGTCAGCCATATTTTCCCCGCGATTTCGATGAAGGCTTAGGAGTGGCAAAGGCATGAAGTGCACATTGCTTGCAATTCCATTTTGATTCAAATGAGCCATGAGTGCGTCGCGTTGTTCGCGATTGAAGCCTGCGATTC
>CAJQMI010000018.1 GCA_905479395.1 uncultured Flavobacteriales bacterium | reverse complement strand
CCATCAAATCAGAGCGATTGGCGAAGGTCCCATCTCCAAATAATTGGAGGTAACGAGGTGGCGCCCAGCCTCCTTGCATTGCACGATCACGCAACATCATCATGAGCATTTTTAGAGCCGTAGGATCCACGCTTCCACTTGAGAAATCATCGAAAACACCCCGTTGCGTAACCACCAGAACTTCCAAGCCTTCATCGGCGTGAATGTTTGCGAGGCGCTGAGCAGCCTCCATGTATTGCGCTCGTGTGGCGATTACCAGGTCCGCTCGCTCGTACTGGTGCAAATCAAGGTTATCAACTCTTCCAACAAATGCAGGCTCAGGAAACCCATAATTAGAGAAGACTGCAAATCTTCTCGTTGTATCCAATTGAGCGTTCCAAGCACTGTTGGATTCGGACTGGACCAAACTCAATTGCACCGGTTGATTGCCATTCGTTACATCCCAAACAGTTTGCAATCCCACACCTTGTTCCAATCGGTATTCTGCCCTGTCATAATCGGCATCTGCATCTGCATAAAAATTGAGTTGAGCACTCGCCATATTCAAATCACACTCCTGAGCAATTCTCACATAGTCCAACCAGCCCAAAGCACCTGAAACCGCCGCTTCAAAACTTATGTCCACCTCTATGCGAGCATTCAGTCCTGAGCCTGAGACAACTGCTCCATCTTGTGAGCCCGATGCCAGATTAACCACATTGCTCGTGGAAGTTTGGCTAGTGTAAGACGGCGAGGCGGTAGATATCACTTGTCCTGCGCTGAGTGTGAAGAGACTACTCGAACCCATAGACTGAGCTGCCACTCGGAAGTCCAGCTTGCCTGGTTTACTTGTGGCAAATGGCACATTGAATGACACGGACCGCGAAGTCACTGTGCCAAATGTTTCGCCAAACCACTCTCGGCCCGACCGGTTAACGCTCTCCAATTCCAACTCGTGAAATTGTTGCGACCAATAGGTCGTGATGAGCGTGTCAGGAGCTAAAATCTCAGGCGCTTGATCCTGAACGCGAAATGATTGTTCTGCACTTTCTCCATTGTACTCCAGGAAATACCATGATTCATCATTGTAAGCATTCTTTTCATGGTCCCAATTGGCAACAGAACCGTCTCGCTCCCAAGAATCCGGCCCCTCACCCCAAAAATACAGAACGTCTGCAGCATCCCAAACTCCATCTTGTTCTCCTTCAAAGCGAACTGCGGCTGGCATCAAACCGAGTGGGCGCTCTTTGGCATTGCTCGTTGGTAACATCGCTCCTCCATTGCCAAACAATCGAATGCGACGCGGATCTAACGTGTCTGGGTCGAAGCCCGCGGATTGAATCCAATCACGATCGATCCGGTAAACACCATCCGCCGGTATCGATATGCGAATGAAGCTTCCAGAACCAAGAGGACTCATCTCTGGCCAACTCCGAAGCCGCTGGGAGTGCGTTGCCGAAAGCCCATCAACTTCATCGTCGAGGTTGCCTAAAGCAAAATCGAGTTCATCCAGTTTTTCAAATAGCCTTCTGTCAGGATCGAAACGCAAGAGAGGAGTTTGGATTTGAGCGCTTTTCAAATCCTCTCCAATCGAAAATACCCATTGCACATCACGTGGTGTATTCTGCTCTCTGAGCAATTCACGCTGACGTTGTGTGAGGTCTGTCGTATCAATCTGCACCCAACTCGGATCGGTAACCAAATCTTGTCCTCCACTCCAAACTGGTGGCAACGCTACCTCGAAAACATTCCAAGGGATTTCGTCCAGCCAAAATCCATCTGCAGGAGCTAACATCCCTACCGGCGAAGCTTCATCACCAATTGGCAACCAATCAACTTCAAGATGACCTTCTAAAACCTGTGGCTGATTATCCAATTGCGCTGATACATTCACAAAGGAAAGGACAAGGGCGAACAACACAGCAAGTTTGTTTGCCGTTGCTTTTGCCCCCGATGAAAGCACCATTGTAAATGGGTAGAATGCAGTTGAACTGATCATTGGCGAATTGGTTGTTTAGGACAGCGCGAAGTTCCGGAAAAAATTAAATGCAACGCAATGGCTCAAACGCTCGTTAAAGAGATGTAGTATGATGCTGTTTCGATTTCTAGTGAGTCAACAAAACACGGACTGCATTTGTTTTTTTCTTATTCTTGTAAATTCATAGGGCCACCTCTACATGAAGCAACTCCTGACAATACCTGCAATCGCCATTTTTTTGGCGTTCTTTTTTGTGACCATCGGATCTGAGACAGCACAGGCTCAAGACCCTGAGTTCACACAATATTTCGCGAATCCACTCTACCTTAACCCTGCTTTTGCAGGTACAGCGAGATGCCCGCGAATGACCATGTCCTATCGAAATCAATGGCCAGCAATGAGCGGTTCGTTCGTGACCACTTCAGCAGCATATGACCAGCAAGTTGAAACGCTGTCCGGAGGACTTGGCTTTATCGTTATGAATGACCAAGCGGGCCGAGGCACGCTGAGCACAACCACTGCTAGTGGCATCTACAGCTACCAGCAAGCAATCACGCGAAAGCTCTCCATCAAGGCAGCCATGCAAGTCACGTACATGCAGAAGTCACTGGATTGGGGCAACTTAATGTTTGGCGACATGATTGATCCTCGAAGAGGATTTATCTATGAAACCCAAGACATACCTCGAGGTGGCATGGTGCAGGCTGTTGATTTCAGCACAGGCTTTTTAGGCTTCACAGACAAGTATTACTTCGGTGCTGCTGTGCATCACCTGAACGAACCCAACGAATCCTTGGTGGTAGGCACGAGCCGACTCCCCATGAAGTACACGTTGCATGCAGGAGCCACGTTGCCCTTGCAGCGTTCTGTTACAGGTGTGGAAAGCACCATTTCACCGAACATCTTTTACCGAAGACAGGGTGAAATGCAGCAAATGAATATTGGTCTATATGTCAACAAAGGTCCTTTGGTCGGTGGCATTTGGTACCGAGGCATTATGTTCACAGAGTACAAGGATGCATTTATTGTAACCCTTGGAATCAAAACCGATGTTGTCCAGTTTGGATACAGCTATGACTTGACCGTCTCACAATTGACCCCCGCTACCGGAGGTGCGCATGAAGTGAGCATGACGATTCAATTCGACTGCCGTGGCAAGCGGTCGAAATTCCGAACAATAAACTGTCCTTCTTTCTAGTTGAATAGAACCCGAAAGCTGCTTCTCTGGCAGTGACACACCCCTCAATCTGCATGAAACCCATTGAAATCAACAACAACATGAACTGGAGGCTCTCGACTTTCACGCTCATCGCATTGGCAGCTCTCATTTCAGGATGTTCAGGAGAACGTTCTGGCGCTACCGGCTGGGCATATAACACCAGCGGAAACGGAGGCTTTGAACGGCAAGCGTTTTTCGCTCAAGAAACAGCTCCTGGACTGGTCTTTATCGAAGGCGGAACTTTCACCATGGGTCAAGTTGAAGAAGATCTTACAATGGATTGGGATAACATCCCGAGGCGTGTAACGGTTTCTTCGTTTTACATGGATGAAACAGAAGTGACCAACGGATTCTGGTTGGAATACATGTTTTGGCTAGGTCGCGTTTATGGCAGTTCTTACCCGGAAGTTGTGGACCGAGCCTTACCCGACACACTTGTGTGGCGCGAAAAATTGAGCTTTAATGAGCCTTTTGTAAACTACTACTTGAGGCACCCCGCATACCGCGATTATCCTGTGGTTGGAATCTCTTGGAATCAAGCCAACAACTTTTGCAAATGGAGAACAGACCGCGTCAATGAACAGCTTCTGGTCCGAGAAGGCTTGATTGCTCACAATCCAGACGGACAGATGGATGAAGACCATTTCACCACTGATGGGTACTTGAACGGACAATATCAAGGTGAGCCCGTCGCCGAAGGCCTTACAGATTACCGACCAAACTCTTCGGGATATCGCAACGTGAAATTCGAAGATGGCCTGTTCCAACCCTCATACCGCTTGCCTACGGAAGCAGAGTGGGAGTTTGCTGCGTTAGGACTTATTGGAAACAGTTATGCCGAACTAATCAGTGATCGAAGAACCTACCCTTGGGATGGCCATTACACGCGTAACGACAACAGCCGATCTGGCTCTTATGGAAGCATGAATGCCAACTTCGCACGTGGAAGAGGTGATTATATGGGTGTCGCTGGCAACCTTAACGACGGTGCCGCCGCCACAGCCGCTGTTTATGAATACGTCCCGAATGACTACGGACTGTACAACATGTCAGGCAATGTGAATGAGTGGGTGATGGATGTTTACCGTCCTTACAATGCCGTCGATGCTGAGGAGTTCCGTCCGTTCAGAGGAAACGTTTTCCAAACGGTAGAACGAAATTCAGAAGGTACTGTGGCTGATAAAATCGATTATGTCATTTATGACCTAGTTGGGTTGGAAGAGGACCTCAGGGCCTACCAACAGGCCGCTGCGAAGAACTTCATCGATGAAGAGGCCAACCTCGTTGATAATATTTTCACTGTTCTTCAGTCTGCAAAGGACGAGAAGAAAATGAAGCGGCGAGAGGAAGCAATGGAGCAAGTCGCCGAAGCCAAGGAACTTGTTATAGACAGTGAATTGCTCATTGCTCCTGATTTACTTGACCTGTTTGTCGACAACATCCAATCCAATCCTGGGGATTTGGTTCAACGCAATATGACGGTTGAAGAAAGCTTGGGACGTGATAATTACCGAGAAGCTGACAACATTGATTATAAGGATGGTGACTTCCAGTCAAGCATCTATTACGGGGATGATGGATTCAAGCAACAGGGCAACCGAATGTACGGTTATGCAAAGACATCCCTCATCAACAACAAATCACGTGTTTACAAGGGTGGTGGTTGGAACGACCGAAGCTACTTTTTGAGTCCGGGGACACGACGGTTCCTAGATGAAGACAAGAGCTCTGCAGCCATTGGCTTTCGATGTGCAATGGACCGAATGGGTTCTCAAACCCTGAATTCTCAACGTTAAAAACTATTTGACATCAAAAAAGCTCCGAGTTACTTCGGGGCTTTTTTTTTGCCCTTCTTTGTTACTTTTCGCACCAGCAATAATTCCCGGACCATGTTATTGTCGAATGATAATCCCACCTTTTGGTTGATCCAAAAAGCGTTCGCCTCCTCCACAGGCGTAACCACAGACACCCGGACAGCAGATGCCGGCAAACTGTTCTTTGCATTGAAAGGAGAAAACTTCGACGGCAACCAATATGCACAGCAAGCACTGAATCAAGGCTGCATAAGCGCAATCATTGATGATGCAACCATAGCCAAACAATTGAATGATGTCATTTTAGTGGATGATGTTTTAATCGCTCTGCAATCCTTAGCAAGGTGGCATCGAAGGCAATGGCAATGCCCCGTCATCGGATTGACTGGTAGCAATGGAAAAACAACGACCAAAGAGCTGTTAAAAGCTGTTTGCGCAAGTCGGTTCCCAGGGGTTAAAGCAACACGTGGCAACCTGAACAACGAAATTGGAGTGCCCTTGACTTTGCTCTCGGCTGGTGACCAACCAGACTTTGTCATCGTTGAAATGGGTGCAAACGCACAAGGCGAAATTGCATTGTTAGCTGAAATCGCAGAACCTACACACGGTGTCATAACCAACATTGGCCGCGCCCATCTTGAAGGTTTTGGAGGGGTAAAAGGTGTGCTTAAAGGAAAGCGTGAATTGTTTGACTTTTTCCGCAATAAGCCAGGGACATTGACATCTGACATATCCGTATTTGTCAATCAAAATCATTCCGTCCTTGTCGAGGCATCAGACTCCATTCCACGTGCATTTTACGGATCTCAGCAACACCCCCCATTTGTATCTGAAGTTCATGATGACTTCAACATGTCATGGGTTGACTTAGAAGGTTCGCTGCATGGGCCTATGCGTTGCAAAGTCTCCGGCGATCATAACTTTGAGAACATGATGACCGCCGCTGCTGTCGGATTGTATTTCGGTGTCTCCGCAGATGCCTGCAGCGATGCCCTATCGAGTTATGCTCCTGACAATAACCGATCACAATGGACAAAGACTGAGCAAAATCAGGTGCTTCTAGACGCTTACAACGCCAATCCGAGCAGCATGGAATCAGCCTTGACATTTTTCGAAGGTGTTGGGAAAAATGCCACTGAATCAAAGGAACTTGTTGCCATTTTAGGTGATATGGGTGAATTGGGAAAGTATGCCGAAAATGCGCACCGGGAAGTTTTAGAACTCGCTCTCGAAAAGGGACTAAATGTCATCACAGTCGGACCGTTGTTTCATCAAGCAGCGAAAAACCATTCCACCGTGCACTCTTTCATGTCGACTGCTGAGCTCAAAGCGCATCTGAAACAAAGCCCCCTCAGCGGTCATCATGTCTTGCTCAAAGGTTCACGCTCTATCGCATTAGAAGAAGCATTGGGAGCTTTGTAAGGTTTCGAATCACTGCAACAAATGCAATGCTTGGGGACTATCTTTGTGATCCATGGATTTTATCAATGAATTGCGTTGGCGGGGAATGTTGCATGACATGACGCCCGGCTTAGAGGAATCCCTTGCAAAGGGCAATGTTACCGGCTATGTCGGATTTGATCCCACTGCAGACTCGCTGCACATTGGCAACTTGGTGCCCGTGATGTTATTGGTGCATTGGCAACGAGCAGGAAACAACCCCATCGCTTTGGTCGGAGGGGCAACAGGAATGGTAGGCGATCCAAGTGGGAAAAGTGCTGAGCGCCAATTGCTCGACATGGAGGCCATTCAACACAATCTAAATTGTCAAAAGGCACAACTCGAATCCTTCTTGAATTTCGATGGCAAGCATGCCGCGCGCGTTGTAAACAATGCGGATTGGTTCAAGGGGTTCTCCTTCCTCGACTTTATTCGGACCGTTGGAAAGCACATCACTGTAAATTATATGACCTCAAAAGACAGTGTCAAAAAACGGCTGGAATCAGGGATGAGTTTCACCGAATTCAGCTACCAATTGGTGCAAGGTTATGACTTCTATCACCTCTGGAAAAATGATAATTGTTCGGTGCAACTCGGTGGGTCAGATCAATGGGGAAACATCACCACAGGCACAGAATTGATCCGACGAATGGGAGGCGGTCATGCCTTTGCCCTTACGGCACCGCTCATCACGAAAGCTGATGGGTCCAAGTTCGGGAAGTCCGAAGGGGGGAATGTTTGGATCGACAAAAACAAAACCTCGGCTTACAAATTTTACCAGTATTGGATCAATGCGGGAGATGAAGAAGTGAGCAAGTACATCCGAATTTTTACGCTCAAGAGCCAAGAAGAAATCGAAGCCCTTGAAGCGCAGCACGCACAAGATCCTGGTCAACGCATTTTGCAAAAAGAACTCGCTGCAGACATCACGGAGCGTGTTCATAGCAAGGCAGACCTCGAAACAGCCATCGCCGCTTCTGGTTTGCTTTTTGGCAAATCCAGCAAACAGGCGATCGAAGCATTGCCCGAGTCGGAATTTCTCAGCGTATTTGAAGGTGTCCCAAGCGCAACGCTCGACCGCAAAGCATTGTCTGCAGGCGTATCAATCGTTGATCTGCTTTCGGATGCAACAGGTTTCCTCAGCTCAAAAGGTGAGGCGAGAAGAGCATTGAAGGAGAATTCAATCAGTGTAAACAAGGCAAAAGTCGCGGATGACTATTGTGTATCGCACGAAGATCTTATCGGAGGAAAACACATCTTGCTTCAGCGCGGAAAGAAAAACTATTTTCTCGTAAACTGCCGCTAACCGTCAATCGATGGCCATCAAATTGCATCCGCGAACCTCTGCATGATCATAGCGGCCGAGCACTTCAAACGAGTCATTGTCCAATCGTCTACCAATATCACTTGTCGCGATGAATGCACATGTGCTCACATTGGCTAAGTCCACAATGTGAATACGGCCTTGCTTTCCGTCTTCTGCCCACCCCTTCGGATCGTTGAGCGCGCCCATTCGGACTTCCATCCAAGGCGGGCAACGAAACACTCCGTGCGCGTGAGACCAGGCTTGTGAAAGCAATTCCGTCATTCCATACTCACTGCCCACTGGCCTTCCTTTGGTCAACAAGGAAAGCTCCTCATGCACTTCCGTTCTGATTCGTTCTTTCCCGTGTCCCTTCATGCCTCCGGTTTCAATCACATGAATGGAAAGGTCGAGCCAAGCCGGTGGAGTTGCATGCTGATTCAAGCACTTCACCCAAGTCAGCAAAGCGTGGGTTACGCCCACGATGTAAATTGGTCTTTCTCGAGGAAAGCCAGAATCTAACAACTGGCTCAGCTTACTTTCCAGCGCATCAAATTCGCGCAGAAAGAACCATTCTTCCGGATTGTCTTGATTCGCTTTGGACATGAAGGATTGCACCATGTGCACCAGCGAGGAATTATTGCGTTCCAAGTAACCGGGCAAGAGGCCAATGAAAAGCGGGCGATCATTCCAATCGCAAACCATGCGTGCAAAACCATCAAAAGCAACTTCGTCGTACCAGTCCAAGTCGTCAATCGGATGCTTTGAAGGCATTGAACCCGTGGTTCCTGAGCTCTCAAATGAATGGGAATCATAACTTGGATTCGAGAACACCGAAATCCTTTGCTTTTGATACAATTCCACCGGTAAAAAAGGAATCTCCTGAACCGCACGAACTTCTGAAGGCACCACACCCATTAGTTCGACAAATCGGCCGTAGACAGGATTGGCCTGCGCTTGAAATCGAAACAACTCAAGGGTAAAATCATGCCAGTCCTTTGACCGCGTATCTCTGTGCTGAAGCTGGAGGATTTTTCGAAAGCGATTCCGAAAGTGTTCCACCTTTGTAGCCAAGGCATTTTCTTTTTGCAAGATTTCGTGCGCGGGTTTCATCCCTGCGAAATTCCGGATTGATTAGCTTTGAACCTACCGTAATCGCAATTTTATGAAAATCAAGTTTCAAATAGCCCCAATTGCACTCGGATGCGCAGCTGTGCTTGGCCTGTCACGTTGCCTGCCCGAGCCGAATCTCCCAGACAACCCTTTGATTGAATTTCAGTCCTTCGAGCTCAATCCTGATGGGAGTCGTGAACTTGTCATTGGGTTTACCGACGGTGACGGAGATGTTGGGCTTGCGCAAGGAGACACGCTACCTCCGAATTTCTGTGCAGCTTGTGAATTTCATTACAACCTGAAATGCGAATACCAAGAGCTTCAAGATGGACAATGGGTGCAGATTAATTTGGATCCCGACGCAGGACAAATTCCGTTTTACTACCGCGTACCACCTGCTGTTCCCACAGGCGATAATCCCGCATTGAACGGAACCATAGCCATTGCGATGAATTCCTGGAGCCTAACCAGTGCATATGACTCCTTGCGATTTCAAATCACCTTGTTTGACCGCTCACTCAATGAATCCAACACAGTCTTTACCAATGTGGTGCTGAAGCCATGAGTTGAAGCGATATCCCTGAGAAACTTAAACATCAAAAAAGGCGCTCCCATCTGGGAGCGCCTTTTCAATTGAAAGCAATTGACTTTCCCTTACTCAGGGCAAGTAGAACCGAATTCAGGCAAGAATTGAAGCAGGTCAGAGGTTGTTACCAAACCATCACCATTCAAATCTGCCGGGCAATCGTCCGTCAAATCAAATACACATGACCCATTGTCCATGGTAAATGCAGCGTCGTAGTTGGTCGCATCCGCGTAAGTACAACCCACGCACTCATATGTGCATGATGCATCATCGAAAAATGCACCTGCGTCATAATTGCATGCAGCAGCATCGATGCATCCGAATGCGGATGAGTTTGGCGCACCAGGGGTGCCGTTGTCGACCCAACTCGCTTGCCAGTTATCTGCATCATCGTTGTTGAGGTCTGTTTGGATCAGCTCCAACGTGGAACAACCACCGTCAGGACTCTGAACCAACACACTGCCCAAAACAGACACTGTCTGCGAAGGCCAAGGAGAACCGTCATCGTAATCAACAGCATCGATCAAGTTTCCGAATCCATCTTCAATGCTTACCATCTCACCTCCGTTCGAGAAGTTGCCCAAGTCCATTTGGAATACTTGAACACCTAGGTTCGCGTAGTTTGCTGTGCCTGCGTCTGAGACCGTCATGAGAAAATACTCACCCGGAGCCACTGATGTGCCCTCAGGGAACACATAACCAAGTTGAGGTTCACCGCTCGCTGAATTGTAAAACTCAAACCCACCCAAATCGATGGTTTCGTCATCATTCACATAAATCTCGACAAACTCGAAGTCAAAATCATCGCCTTGAGCACCACATGGATTGTAGTGAATCTCATTGATGGTCATATCCGGCAACGTGTAGTAGCAATCTTCGTTGGTTGCGCTGGTAACACCTGCTTGGTAGTTGAAGGCTGCCGGATCATCGCAACCTGTAATCACACATGTGCCATCATCGATGGTTGCTTCTGAATCGTAATTGTCTGCCGCGGGATTGGTGCAACCCGGTAGGTCAATGCAAGAACCATCGTCCTCCTGTGCGTATGCATCGTAATTGCTAAAGGTTGATGTTGTGCAACCCAATCGCACAACGTCTGCGTTGTCGCGTGGCAGCAATTTCCAATCACCATAGGCGTAAAAATTCGCACCCACCACTCTGTAAGAACGTCCTTCTTCCAAAACAGGGACATACGCAGTGCCGTCGTTGGTCAATGAGTCATCGATGGCATCGTAGCCGATGCCTCCAACGACCCCAATACCTGAACCTGCGTCGAGGTGCCACTCACCATAACCTGCGTCTGCACTTACACAGTCACCCGTCATACTGATCAAAACACACTCCCATTGCTCATCGTTGATGGCAGAAGGATCCAAAATCTCAGCCACTGGCAAGGTGTTTCCAGAAGAAAGAACTTCTGGTGTTGCCGCTTGGATTTGACGCAGCCCATAGACCTCTGTCACGTTTCCAAGAACGGAAACTTCATCACCAACCAAAACTCCGTCACCGATGACCCAGATCGCTGAGTTCGCGCCCGTTCCGTCCTGAATGACGTATGAAGCGTTGTTGGCCAACCCTCCTGTTGGAGGATACACCGCAGTCACAATTCCAGAGGTGAGCATTTGACCACTCAAGCCACCGGATTGAATCTCCTGGATGGTGTAGCTGCTGATGTAGATGCAAGAGCCGTCGTCTGATGTCGCATTGACATCGTAATTCACTGCAAATTCATCTGTGCAACCTCCTGTTGAAGCCGCACAAGAACCGGAGAACGTGTGCATGCCCAAGTCGGTCCAATCATTTTGGTCCAAAACAATCCACTCTGAATCAAATTCGTTGGTACCTGCCGACATGGCCCAATCGCCATCGTTTCCAGCATATACAAACTCTGTTCGGACCAGCGTGTGGTTTTGTGTTGCGTTCGTTACGCCTGCAACATCCCATCCGGTTCCTGGATCAAGACCAAACTCACCAACGGCATCCATCAACAATGTGTCTGAATCGAACAAACCATATGCATCATCGCCATTGGACATGTATACATGCGTCAAGTCAGCCTGAGCCAATATGAGTGGATCTGATGAAGGATGAGCAATGATGTAGAAATCACCTGGAGCAATCGATGCAGAAGCCGGGAAGTTTAAGAAAAATTCCGGAGCCGTAGGCCCGTTGTTGCCGCATCCATTCCCACAATTTCCAACGAGGTATTGCCCCAAGAAAACAGTAGCAGCTGTTGGGTTGTAAATCTCCAGGTACTTATTGTTCGAACTCCCTTCCGCATACTCAGAGAAGAAAATCTCACAAGACTCACCGCTGAATTGGCATGAACCATCATCAATACCAGCTCCTGCGTTGTAGTTCGAGGCTCCACTGCTGGTACAACCGTAAAGCAAAGCGTCTGCTTCAGAACGTGGTTGAATTTTGAAGTTGCCGTAGCTGTAGTCGAGTGGGCCTGAAACTTGCCAAGTGCTTCCTGCAACGACATTTCCTGTCCCAATCGCGTCATAGCCACGATCATCTACCCTGCACTCTCCAGAACTATCATCCAATCCCCATTCGCCAAAGCCGATGTCTGCATTGCTTACGTCGCCAGTGACCTGAACCAAAACACCTTCCCACTCTTCACTCGCAGCAACGACAGCTGTAGACAATGCCTCTGCAGTCGGCAACGCTGAGTTTTGCTCCTGAATCACAATCGACGGACTCGCCAATTGAGTCAATCCATTGTATTCCGATACAGTTCCTGTCACCTCTACCAAATCACCTACTGTGACAGCCACGTTCGGGCCGTACATCCAAATTCCACTATAAGCTCCTTGACCGTCTTGCATACTCACCAACTGTCCAAAAACACCCGTGATCACACCATTGGTCACAACCGTCTGACCTGTGTAGGTATCCGTTAATTGGCCCTCCTGAATCATTGCAATCGCTGTTGTCGTCACCTCGAGGCAAGAACCATCGTCGTAGTCTGCTGCCTCATTGTAGTTCGGAGCTGCAGGTGCCGTGCATCCGCCAGTCCCAACAGTGATGGTTCCAACCATGCCCAACTGCGCATGGCTACCAACACTGCAATCGTAATTGTAGACACCTGGAACATCGAACGTAAAGCTGCCTATGCACGCCTCATTTCCTGTACTCGCAGAAACCGGTGAGAAGAAAAAGTCCACCGGATTTCCGAATGATTCACCTGTAATCGTATTGGTGGTTCCATTGGCGTTGTGCGTTCCTCCCACATTTTCCCAAACGACTGTTGCTCCTGGTTCTACACTCAAATTTGCAGGGTCGTAGTAAAGGCTTCCTGTGGTTACCAAAATTCCATCCGCGTTGCAAGCGTTGTCGAACGTGCAAGAACCGTCGTCGGTATTCGCAGCCTCGTTGTAGTTCGTAGCATTTGCATTTGTGCAACCCGGAACCGCTGCTCCACATGTGCCCGTGAATTCATGTGATCCAACATAAGACCAAGTATTCGCGTCGTAAACAATCCATTCCGAATCATCTGCATTGGTACCTGCTGAGTTTGCCCATTCGTAGCCGATGCCCTGAGCGACGGTTGATTTCCTAACCAATGTGTGGTTTGCAGTTGCCGTTGCAACACCTGCGACTTCCCAACCACTGCCCGGGTCTCCTTCGAAGTTTCCAATGATATCAACAAACGTGTAGCTCTCCTCTGTACCAAATACGAGAGCATATGAGTCATCTCCGTTGAAATACGCATTTCCCGTTTGATCTGTTTCTGCAAGGACAATTGGATCACTCTGGCCATTCGCCCAAACATAAACATCTCCCGGATTGACCATTGCCCCTTCAGAGAAGGTATTCCAAGATTCATGCACCCCTGGCGTCGTTGGGGCATTCCCCACGGCAGCAATTGCAAATTGAGACAAATCAACCGCTTCATTGGTAGGGTTGTATATCTCCAAATATTTGGTGTTTCCCCCATCGGATTCTGAGTATTCCGAAATAAAAAGTCCGCATTGTGCAATGATTCCGGAGCTGAACCCGAGGAATGCCATCGCTATCAACAAGCTAAATGAACGCATGGTGTGAAATTTGGTGTAACTAAGTGTATTGCAAGCTACCTAAAACTCGACAAATCAAGCCATTCTGTGGATAAATAACCCAAAATGTTAATCCAATGATGATGCATTGAATGCGCAAAGTAAGATTCTAGGCAAACGAGAAACATCGAATTTCTCGCCGCGAAAGGCTCGATCATGCACGATTGATCAGTGCAAGCTGACCAGGTAACTGTCTGAATGACTTGCGATGGTGTTGGGTAATTCCGATATCAGCAATGGCCGATCGATGGCCCTTTGTTGGATACCCTGCATTGGTGTTCCATCCGTATTGGGGATGTTCTTCATGAAGCGCATTCATGTTCTCATCACGATGGGTCTTAGCCAACACACTCGCTGCTGCGATGGACGCAAATCGGCCGTCACCTTTGATGAAGCATTCGTGTGGCGGAAGTCCTTTTTCGGTAACGAATCGATTGCCATCAATCAACATAAACTCTGGCGCAATCCGCAAACCCTTGGTAGCCACGCGCATGGCCTTGAGCGATGCTTGAAGAATATTGATGCGATCAATTTCTTCGGGAGAAATATGACACACCGCCCATGCCGTTGCCTCGTTTTCAATCCGCACCCTCAGCACATCGCGAACTTTTTTGCTCAGTTTTTTACTGTCATCCAGAATCCCTTCTGCAACCAACTCCAAAGCCAAAGCCGGGGGCAGAATCACAGAGGCTGCTGTAACTGGACCTGCCAAACATCCGCGTCCAGCTTCATCACACCCGGCTTCCAATCGGCCCTTTTCTATCCAAGGTGCCAAACTCATGCCTCCAGAACTTGCTCGATGGCATCCCACATTCGACCTGCGGAGTCATCCCAAGAAAAACAACTGGCACGAGCCAACCCGCGTTTGATTGCGTCATTCTTGAATGCCGCATCGTTCTCCAGTTTTTTCATGCACTTCGCAATCCCATCATGATCATCCGGCTCTAGAAGTGCAGCCGCGGCTCCTCCGCAGACTTCTGGCATCGATGTGCGATTGCTGGCAATAACGGGGACACCTGAGGCGAAAGCCTCTACGATGGGCACCCCAAATCCCTCGAACCAAGGAATGAAGACCAATCCCTCAGAAGCGGCGACACTTGTAGCGAGTTCTTTTCGCTCCATTCGCCCAAGAAAATGCACTCCATGTTGATTTCGCATTTCGTCAGACCACATAGACTCTCCGACAATAACCAAATCATTCACCCCCCCAATGGATCGATATGTTTCGAAAGCTGCCAGCAATCCTGGGATGTTTTTTCTAGGATGTAGACTGCCGACAAAAATAAAATAAGGGTTTCCCTTGGCCAGCAAATCACGTTGCGACTGGACCTGTTCCAAGTGCTCAACAGGCTGGTACTCTGAAGAAGGAGCGTTAAAAACCACTTCGATCTTTTCAAGTGACACCTGGAATTGCGAAGCAATGTCATGACGCGAATAGTCAGAAACAGTCAAGATCCTCGTTGCTTGTCGCGCAAATTCTGGAAAACGGCTCCGGTAGTATTTTGCTTCTCTGCCCGGCATCCATTCCGGATGATGCATGAAGTTCAAATCATGAAAGACTGGGATCTGGGGCACTCTTGTCCTCCTACTGAGCATCCCATCGGTCGAAATAAAGACATCTGCTTTCCAACGTTTCAATTGGCGCGTCACTGCGTAATCAAACCATGCATCGTACAAAAAAGGCCTGCGGGCCGGCGGCAACAACTGAACTTCAGATGCATTGATGCCATAGCGGAATTCTTGAGCGATGGCACGATCGAAAAGCAACAGAAATTGATGCTCCGGATGAGCAGCAATTAAACGCTGATAACATTCGTGGGTAAACCATCCGATGCCTTCAAGCCGCCCCGGAATCAATAATCGTGCGTTCAATGCAATGCGCGCCATGGTTGCGAAGATAGGTTGACAATTGTCCGCTGCATATGCCGTTATTTGCAAGCATGGACCTCAGGAAAAGCAGGAGCACACCATTTTGAAACAATTCCTCAAACATTTGTCGTGGTTGATGATTCTCAACCTCGCTGTCAAACCAGCGTATTTGCTGATCATTGACACAAAAATTCAAGACCTGCTCGGGCCTGAGGAGTTTGGACGCTATTTCCCTTTGCTCAGCCTCTCGATTTTGCTCAACATTCTACTTGACGCTGGGCTGGCCAATCACATGACGCGATTGGTCTCGAGCAATCCGGAAGAAATCCATCGTTCCTTTCAGTTTGGCTGGCGCACCAAAAGATTGCTGTTTCCGTTTTACATCATGCTCCTCCTGTTCATTGGATGGGCGCTCGGATGGAGAGGAGAAGCACTGGTATGGCTGGGTTGGATTGGATTGAATCAGGCGCTGCTCAGCGCCATTCTTTATGTGCGTGCAGGATTGCAGGGCATCGCGGCACACCGAACGGATGCTTGGGTTTCCATCGCTGACCGAAGCCTGCTTTTCATCGCAATGGGAGGGCTCATTCTTTCCTTTGATAGGTTCGAAGTGAATTGGCTGCTCGCGGGCACTTCCGCTGCGCTATCATGCACCCTGCTCATCGCCTTTTGGAGGTTGCGCAAACTTACTCTTTCCGTGCACAATCATGTCAACGAGGCAGCTTCAACACAACTGAAAAATGTGCGGGCAGATTTGCGAGCAGGTTGGCCATACGCATTGCTGTTTTTACTGATGATGACTTACCACCGGGTCGATGGAATCATGCTCGAGCGTATCGCCCCGAATGGGGCAATGCAGGCCGGCTGGTATGCCATGAGTTATCGGTTTTTCGAAGCCGCCAACATGATTGGGTACCTCTGCGCAACGCTACTACTTCCGTACTTCACGCGCATGCTTGCCAACCGCGAGGATGTTCGGCCGCTGGCCCGATCAATGAGCAGTGTACTCATGGCTGTAGGAGCAACCATTGCCTGGTCGTCTTGGTATTTCCCCGAACAATTTCTCGGTATTTTTTATGATTATGAGATTCAGTCCGCATCAGGAATTCTGCCTTGGCTCATGATTTCATTTGCTGTGTTTGCCCAAGGATATGTTTTCAGCACTCTGCTCACTGCACGCGGAGACATGCGCAGATTGAATCAAATGGCCGGAGCAGGCGCGGTGCTCAATATCATCCTCAACGCTTGGTGGCTCAGCCAAGCCTCTCCCACAACAGGAGGCATCGGTTGTGCCGTCATCAGCGCAATCACCCAAGGCGCCATGGTGGTGGGTCAAATTTTCTTTTGCCTTCGGCATCACCCCGGAAAACAATGGTGGAAACTTGTGCGAGCCTTGATTCTTCACTCCTTGGCATGCTTCACAATATGCAACGCCATGGTGCGTTGGGATATCGACCCAACGCAAGCACTCTGGTGGGCTCTGATCGGATGCCTCGCTGCTGGCTTCTTGCCAGGCGTCATTGATTTTCGGTCCATTCAAAAGATGCTGTCCGAGAAGATGAATACCTTTGCCGACTCGTAGCCCAAAATCACACGCATGAATTCCAACGATTCCACGCTCAATTCAACGCACTTGCTCCGTTTCATTTTTGATCGACGCAAGACGTTCTTTATCATCGGCATCATCGCCGCAGCGCTTTCATCAGCAGCGGCATTGTTGATGGAAGAACAGTTCAAGTCGACAGTCATCATGTTCGCGACGCCACAACATTCCATAGGCGAGCAGTTCTACGAGGAAATCAAACGAAATGACCTCCTCGAGTATGGTGAAACAGAAGATGCTGAACGATTGCTGCAAATCCTGAATTCAGATCGCATTCGCACGCGAATCATCGAGAAATATGACCTTTGGAAGCATTACGATATCGACCAAGCAACCTCAGGCGCTCAGTCACTTTTAGGAAAAGAATACAACTCCAACGTCGATTCCCGATTGACGCGTTATGGCTCGATTGAAGTGGCCGTTTTAGATCGGGACCCCAACCAAGCCGCAGACATGGCCAATGATATCGCCTTCCTTGCTGATTCCGTGGCCAACCGACTGCGCAACGAGCGTGCACAGGAGGCTTTGGTCTACGCCGGCTCTTCTCTCGGACAAGTTCAAGATGAAATAGAAGGCATGGAAAGTCAGCTCGGCAAGCTTTATGAGCTTGGCATCTACGACTTTGCTACGCAAATTGAGGGATTGAACGAACAATATGCCACGGCCATTGCAAAGGGTTCTACGATAAATGCCGAAAAAATCCGGAAACAAATGGCCGAGATTTCCACCCACGCAAATGACTTCAACAAGCTCTCCAACCTCATCGAGGCGGCTTACGAGCGCGAGGCAATTCTCAAAAAACGCTTTGAATTGATGAAGCTAGATGCCGAAACACAGATGCCTTCTGCCTTTGTTGTGGATTACGCAGCACCTGCTGACAAAAAATCCAAGCCCATTCGTTGGTTGATTGTGATCATGAGTGTGGCAAGTACATTGGCACTATCACTTTTGGTTCTCCTCGGAGCCGAAAACCTCAAGGATCAGCAGGCGGCATGATGCCCAGTGTGAGGATTCCACGGTATTTCTATCCAATCATGGGAGCTTACGCTACCGTGGTAGCCGCTGCATTTCATTTCGAATTTCCTTGGGTCGCGCTTTTACCACTGCTGTTGGGGGTCGCTTGGCTCGCCTTTCATCGATTGGATATTCTGATGCTAATGCTCGTGGCATGTGTGCCTCTGAGCATCAGTTTAGAAGATTTAGAAATCGGAGGAATTGGCGCATACCTGCCAACTGAGCCTCTGCTCGCCGGTGTCCTCGTGTTATTTTTAACCCGAGCAATTTCTGGCTGGCCCGTCCACTCCTCCATCCTCAAGCATCCACTTTCTCGCTGGGTGCAATGCTCTCTGATTTGGATTGGAATTGCTGCGATTGCCAGCTCACACCCAATGGTTTCTTTCAAATTCTTAACCGCACGGCTCTGGTTTGTAGTGGGATTCTTTTGGATCTTGGGGGAAATGTTTCGCTGCAACAAATCGCAGCGGCATCAGTTCATTCTAGCTTATGCTTTTCCACTCTGCATCGTGGTCATATATACCCTCGTGAGGCACGCAGGCTTTGGATTTGAGAAGGATGCGGGCCACTGGGTTATGAAACCCTTTTACAAAGACCACACGTCGTACGGAGCAGTTCTCGCTATGGCAATTCCACCCATGTTGGCATTGTTGACTTGGGATCGCTTTTCTGCATTCGTAAAAGCCTTGATTGTGTTGGGACTTGTCGTACTCTGCACCGGGCTGGTTTTCTCCTACACCCGAGCAGCCTGGGTTTCATTGGCAGCTGTGGGAGCGCTTTGGGCACTCATGAAACTGGGGGTTCAACTCAAAACACTGTTGGCTGTTGGATTCGTGAGCCTCGCTTTCCTCTGGTTTGCTCAAGACGCCTTACTCATTCAATTGGAGCGCAATCGACAGGATTCTTCAGACAACCTCACAGAGCACGTAGAGTCAATTTCAAATGTCTCAAGCGATGCTTCTAACCTTGAACGCTTGAATCGGTGGAATGCCGCCCTTGCAATGTTCCAAGAACGACCCACATTGGGCTGGGGACCTGGAAGTTATCAGTTTGAGTATGCGCCTTTTCAACGCTCAGGAGATCAAACCATCATCAGCACCAACAATGCAGACGGAGGCAATGCACACAGCGAATACCTTGGACCACTTGCGGAACAAGGTGTACCTGGTTTGATTTTCGTGCTTGGACTTTTGGGATTTTGCCTGCACCTGGGATTCAAGCTCCACCGAAGACTTGAAGACCAAGATCAAGCGCGGCTCGCAATGGGGGTTTTCTTGGGATTGATGACGTATTTCGTTCACGGAGTGCTGAACAACTATTTGGACACCGATAAGGCGAGCGCACTGTTTTGGGGATTCTTTGCTTTGTTACTGGTTTGGGACCAAAGTTTAAGTGCCAAAAACCAGGAGACAGCAAACCCGCTTGTTGAGTCAAGCAATTAGTGGAACCGCACCACCATCAGAGCTGTGTCATCAAAACTCGGCTCCTCTCCTTTGAAATTCTTTACCGAATCAATCAAAGCAGTTTGCACGTCCTTCACAGGCATTCCCCGGCGTTCTCGAAGGATCTCTTCCATGCGCTGCATCCCGTACGGAACTCCTTCTTCATTTTCTTGTTCGACCAATCCATCCGTAAAACACACCAGAGTCGAATCGCGGTCAAGTTGCACCACACCTGTCTCCAGGGAAGGTATTTCACGAAACATACCAAGTCCAACGGACCCCAATTCCAGCTGCTGAGTTTTGCCATCTGCTAACATGATCAAAGGCGGGTTGTGCCCGCAATTGACGTATTGAAGTTCGCGCTTCTTGCGATGATACACTGCAGCAAATACGGTGATGTATTTTTCTCCCTTGGCATTCTCTGAAACACGCTCATTGAGTCGATTGACAACACTGGTCAAATCATCGGGTTCATATTGAAAACTTGCACGAAGATTGGCTTGGAAATTGGACATCAGAAAAGCTGCTGCAATGCCCTTTCCGCTAACGTCTGCCATGCAAAATACCATGCGGTCCTCATCGACCGCGAAGACATCGTAGTAATCCCCACCTACTTCCAAATGCGGCTTGTAAAATGCAGCTACATCCATGTCTCGATCCTCTGGCCATTCGGTCGGAACAAGCATGGATTGCATCGTTGCAGCCAACTCCAACTCGCGCCGCGTTGCCTCTTGGCTGGCTCGCTCCAACTCAAGCCGTTGGTTTTGCAACGCCACGACCAATACATTGGTCAACGTCTGAATGAAGTTCAAATGCTTCACAACCGGACTTACGCCTTGCCCTTCTTGAGTGTCTCCCGCGAGAAGATACGCCAAGGGCTTATCGTTGTGCAGGACTGGGATGACCACGTCGAACTGCTCAGCACCTGACGTGGAACTCAAGAAAACTTCTCCTTTCTGTTCAAAAAACGCCTCGTCCTGGACTTCCGGTACATCACCATCTATGCCATTTGCGAGCAAACAACGCCAACTGCCATCAAACGCGTACAGCACAAGGCGGTGAATCCCAAGATGCTCAGCAAGGCTCGCACGAAACTTATCGAGCAGCTCTTCCTCTGACGCCCGGTCATTGATGCCTTGGGTCACGTCAAGCAGAGCGCTCAGTTTGTAATCCTGAAGCTCTAGCCGCTGCTCGAGACGTTCAATGCTATGCGCCATTTCTTACTTCTTTACGCGCTCGACGTATTCTTTTTTGCGGGTATCGACCTTTACGTGATCTCCAATATTGATGAACAAGGGCACGCGAATTTCAACACCCGTATCTGTCGTGGCCGGCTTCAGGGTGTTCGTTGCTGTATCACCTTTGATGCCTGGTTCTGTGTAGGCAATCTCAGCTTCCACTTGCGTGGGCAATTCACAACTAAGCACAAGCTCATCGTCTGCTTGAAATTGAATTTGGCAGACCAGTCCGTCCTTGAGGAATTCCGGAGCATTGATTGCCGAACGTTCAACCGGAATTTGCTCGAAAGTCTCGAGATTCATAAAATGGTACTGATCGTCATTGTACAGAAACTGATATTCCCGCACTTCGATGCGCACAGGTTCAATCTTTACTCCTGCGTTGAACGTATGGTCTACCACTTTACCAGTGCTCAGATTCTTCAACTTGGTCCGCACAAAAGCAGCTCCTTTTCCCGGTTTTACATGAAGGAACTCAATGATTTGCCACAATCCATTGTTGTGATTGATGACCAATCCGTTCTTGATGTCTGAAGTTGTTGCCATGTCGGAGATTTACGCGAAGATACCATTACAAACCAAGCATCAAACGGAATTGAAATTCACTTTGTGCATAGGCCAATGTCGAAAGACCTGAGAATTGCTCCAACGAATTTGTGGAATTGCTTTTGAATCCTGTGAATTGAACTTTCCATTTGGATTTTATTTTACGGCTAATTCGGAACGATACGCGGGTTCCGTAGTGGTGCATTCCGTGCATTCGAATGCCGTCAAACGAAGGTGTGGTGTAGTAACCCACTTGGTGAGGCATCATCTTCCATTGTGCAATGCCCCACTTCAAATCCCATGGGCCAATGTCCCCGCCCAAAACACCAGCCCATCCCAATCCATCGCGACCAGAATCAGGGCACCATTCCACGCGAATGTTTCCTGCAAAACGCGCATCCTCAAACCTCCATCTAAAGCCCACTCTTCGGCGGCTAGGAGCCACGAGTGCCCCTTCATATTCTCCTTTGACTTGAGCGTGAATTTCAAGGCGGTGCCATTGATTCAAATGCGCCACAACACTTGAACGGATGGCATGCTGCACCGAAAACCCCGAAGATGAACCTTCCATTAAAAATCTCCCCCGGATGTCTCCCGCTCCCAACTTCCATTGCATTCCTAAGGAGAGATCCAGCTGATCCTGCCATGATATCACCCGATTTTCGTGGTCTCGAATCCAGCCCTTTCTCATTTCGAAAACACCGAACCCATCCCAATCCCTGCCTACTGACCTCTGCCAGGTGACAGAGAAAGATTGGTTCAATGGCATGGGAATCAATTCAAACGACCAATGCCAACCTTTCTTGCTTCCGGATGCAAATCCACTTACCAACCAAGAAGGAGACAGTCCTGGTTCAGCTCCATTTCCAACCCACCCCCGCTCAATTGTAAAACCCACTGCTCCCCATGAAAGCGACCTGCGCGCCATTGCAGCCCATCTAGAATGACTCGAAAGACCGTCACTACTGACGACAGCCTCCCAAGTTGAACGGCGAAACGAACAAGCCAGCCCTGTGCGAATTCCATGTGAAATATTGCCCCAAATCGGCACGAAATCATAATGAACAGGCACTGCATATGCAGGAGAGACCAGTCCGGAAAAAAAGAGCGCCTCTGATTGTGCCAGCCGATTTCCCCACCCAATTTTGTGTGATCCAAACAGCAAACGAACATTTCGGAATGGACGCATGTGGAGGTATCCGCTGAGTTCTATTTCATGCGATTCTGCGCGCGATGATAAACGCCAGGGACCGTCGCATCGAATGCCCCACTTCCCGGAATTCTTCAATCGAATCGAATATGCTGAAGCATCTGTTTTTGCCAAACTTCGGATGTCCAACAATGGGCCGGTGCGCTTTTTCATGCTTGTAGCGCTTTTTCCTGTGCACAAATTGACCCAAGCTTCGGCACGATACAAATGTTGTCGGGTTTCATTAGACAAGCCCACAAGCGCTAAAACCTCCTCAGGAATGACAGGTCTTCCTTTCGCTTCGATGTACTGAAGTACAATCTCCCCTTCCGATGGCAACCACTGGCCCGACATCACCTGTTCCGATACAAACCACCGAAATGCAGCTTCCTGCGCATTGGATTTCGGAATACCGTGGAAAACACCCCACAGAAAAAGCATCAAAACCTGACCCCTATCTCGCCTCATTTCCGGAAATTCATTCGCCAGTTCCACAGCCAAAGTCCCAAAACATTTGAATAGGTAACGCCGATCCAGTGTTCTTTTTTGCCTCTTGCCAACCCCAATTCACCTCCCAACGAGAGTGGTGCGGGTCGCATCCGAAAACGGACCATATTTCCTTGCTCAAATAACCAAAGCCAATAGAATTCAAGCCAAGACCGAGGATAAGCCCAGGACCAGCTTGCAGAAAACACGCCACGGTGATGGCGCCTCATCCATTGGATTCCTCCATCGAACTCTCCCCGATCCTGCACATCAAGAAGTTGGCCTCTATTTATTACCCTGACAAAAGCCACCAGTTCAGCGTCTTTCGAAACGGTCCGATTGACTTGAAAAAGAACAGGAAAGTCATGGGTTAGATTAGAAGGCTGGGACCAGGAATGCACTTGAACTCCCCATCCAAAACGAATATTCCACATGGAATCAATCGGCAGAGAATACATCAACATGCCGCTGCTTTCGGTGTGAGATGTGATTGAAATAAGTTGTCCCAAAGCGGTAAACCCACGCTCACTTTCAGTGTGAAAAAAGACATGATACGCAGCATGTTCTGGCTGAACATCCAAACCAAATCGCCGACCATCTGACAATGGAAAGAGCGGAGAGCTGCCTGGCAACTGAGCGGCAACCACGCGCCATTGCGCTAACAAATAGCAAATCAAAAAAAAACGCCGTGCCCGCGGGATATAACAGCGAATTAGCGCACTTCCACCCT